>NZ_JAILQF010000478.1 GCF_024699075.1 Butyrivibrio sp. | reverse complement strand
GTATTTCTTGAAATCAACCGGAATATACTTCTCCTGAAGCTGACCAAATCTCTTACAGAACTTGATCCTGTTGATCATGTTCTTAACAAGACTTCCTGTGTTAGTCCTTAAGGGCTTTAACTCTGGGAAAAAAGTATCTTCTTTTTCATCATACTCTATTACTTCCTCAAAAAGTCCGCATTCTCTGGCTCTTTGAACCATAGTGCCAAACTTGTTGGACATCTTTGAAAGTACTAAAGTTGCGCGGCCTGCTGCGCTGCTTCCATAAGACGCGGTCGATCCCTCAAGGCCTGTTTTATGTAAAATATGAAATTCCTTAAGACATGCCACATATACATGATAAAAGGTGTGGCATACATATATTCTTTCGTGCATCTTAATCCTCTAATCAAAATCAAAAGCTAAAAACTGCTTTACATATTCAGAAAAGCTCATAAATTTAATCCATTTACAAAGTTCATAGAACTAAAACATGTTTTATGTATTCAGGAGAGTTCTCAAATTTAATCCTCATCCAACAAGCTCTCTTAATACTGCTTCAAAGCATTCTGCACTATGCACCATATCAAAGCGGTCATATCTTTGATCTATCCAGAAGCACAGGATATGATCTGCTATCTTTTTGGACATAGGATCTGCTATTGCAGCCTCGTCGCAAACAGGCCACAAGACAGGCGCATATATACCTTTAGATGCCAGGATTCTTTCAAATCCGTCTCTGTCTATACTTCCAGCCGTTTTTAAATCCTTACTTATCTTATCTGTATCCATCAGTACAGGCAGCATAAATGCTGGATTTTGAGCCATTCTATGTGGGAACAGCTTAAAATATCTGTTATTGTAGACAGATTTATCCAAAAGCTCATATAGTGTATCATAATTATTGTTTCTTGTAGACACCATATTCTTAACCGGTATGCTTTTAAGATATTCTCTGCTTTCATCAGACATTTCGTATATGTCAGATCCGTCTGTAAGGGTATCCTCTGCATGTCCAAGAAGGGCTCTGAACTTAGCTTTAAGATCCTGATCACCGTTTTCAAGATACTGAGTTTTCATTCTTAAAGCTTTGGATCTTTCTGTGGCAAAAGAATTTTCGCCCTTCATGGGTTTTAATCTAAACGATACATTTTTTCCCTGTGCATAACGGTTCTTGATCGCAACTGCGCCGTCAGGAAGGCCCATCCACTTGCGGATGCTTCCTATAACATAGTCGGCGTTTTCCTTGTCGAACTCTGTAGGCGCAAGGACTCCCTGTGTTACATCCTCTATTACTATGATACTTGAATCTATAGATTTAATATATGCATCAAGCTCTTTAATATCGGTAATGCCATAGTAGACTGCTGTAAGGACGATCACTTTGAGATTATCATCGCCATTTTTGTATACATCATCTATTAGCTTTTTAAGGCTCTGCCTGTTAACAGACAGATCTTCATTTATTCCATAAAAAAGGACCTTCATGCCATGAACTTCAAAAGGTCTGTACATGGAATCGCAGCAAAGGGCAGGAAGAAGCGCAACATAATTATATGAAACGTCTGAAGCAATAGATGCCGCTACTGTATTTAATGAGTTTGATGAGTTTGATCCATTTGATGAGCTTGAGACATTTAATGAGCTTGAGCCATTTGATGTGTTTGATTCATTTAATGGTTCTATATCTTCAAGCTTTATATCCTCGCAGACAAATCCTATTGCATCACGTCCGCAGCGAAGAAAGCTGACATCTCCAAAGCCGTCATACATGCGGGTAATGTCATCAGCACTATATTTTTCTTTATCTATATAATTAAATTCACTTCCTATTTCGTACATATATATCCTCGCAGCGCGTTATGACTCTATGATCAGATTTATTCTTGACAGCGCTTCTTCGCAGTTTCTTTCTGCTTCGTCAGCATCTTTTCCTGTAGCAATTACATGCCCTACCCTGTCAGAGCTTGAATGAAGAGGAGGAACTATATCTCCTTCTTTCTTATAAAGGACAACTTCCTCAACTCCTGGCATGGCTTTAGCTTCATCAATTCCCTGAATCTTATCTATTCTGCCTTCCTTTGCCGGAATGAATCTTATAGCAGATCCTTTAGTGATAACTCTCTTCCAGGATGGTTCGTTACCAAGTACCGCATCAAGCTCGCACTCATTTAAGTTAACACCGCTTGATAATGGGACAAGGCGGGATGTGATAAAGTCTCCTCCAAGTCTTGCAGCTATTTCCACAAGCTTTGCCCCTGTCTTTGTAACCTTGATCTCAGTATGGGACGGCCCATTTATGATTCCTACAGCCTTTATTGCGGCAAGGGCAACTTTCTCTATATCTTCCTGTTCATCTTTTGACAGTCTGCTAGGCTCAGTATGTCCTGTCTCAACAAAATAAGGCACATGAGTTACTTTCTTATCTGTAATAGTGATTATATGCGTGATACCATTTACAGTAACTGACTCTACGCTAACTTCAGGTCCTTCCATGTATTCTTCTGCAAGAACTCTTCCACCTCTTGAATACTGACTTGTAAAGTCCCAAAGCTCTTTTGCTTTATCAGCATCAAGGTCATTGGCATCTACAAGCTTTACGCCCCTACTTGCAGCATTATCTGCAGGTTTTAATACGAACACCTTTTGAAGCGTATCAGGAAGGTCTTTAATAAGAGCTTCAAAATCTTCAAAGCTCTCAAGTATATAAAAGTCAGGAACAGGAACGCCCTTCTCCTTCATCCTAAGGCGCATCATTGACTTATCTGTTGCGCATATGGAATCTTCGTAAGAAATTCCGCCTTTTCTCCCAAGCTTCTCATTAACCCATGAAGCTGTCCTTACAGGCATATCACTTGTTGAAGTCATGATATAGTCAGGCTTATATTCCTTTGCTGCTTCAAGTACCGCTTCCTTATCGATAGTACTTATAAGAAGGAACTTGTCAGCAACATCTCTTGCATCACATTCAGGGTCATAGTCAAGAACATATACGTACAGACCCCTGTCTTTAGCTTTCAGTATTGTAGGCATCTGAAGCATACTTCCGCCTAATATAAAAATTGATTTATTCATACTAGTTACCTTATTTAGTCCGGGACTTTAATTATAATTTTTCCCGAGTAGTCCATACTTTTGTTTTAATTAGTACTATTAACTCAAACTTCGCACATTAGAAAAAACTAATTTCCTTGAAAATTTGATACATCGGGCAGCCTGTAAAGGATTTTCGCGTTCTTTAAAAATCTTATTTAATTCAAGAGTTTAATAGATGGAGTTTTATATTCTGTTTGGGATCCACCTGTCTGAGCGTAAGCGAGTTTGGATCCCAGAATATAAAATTCCAGATATTAAGCCTTGAATTATAAGATTTTTATGACAAGAAAATCCTTTACAGGCTGCCCAAAGTATCAAATTTTCAAGGATCACAGTTCGTTTTTATGTGCGAAGTTTAAGTTTTTAATTAGCTTCATCAAGAATCGCCTCTGCAATTCTCTCTGCTCCTCTTCCATCTATCATGTCATGCATTCTGTTTCCAAGCGCTTGTCTCTGAGCTGCAGTCTTAGTTTTAAGATCAGCAATCTTTTCATTAAGGCTGTCTGTAAACTGCTTCTCACCATTTCTAAAATCGCCACAGTATGCAATAAGTCCTTTTTGGTCAAAAAAGTGAGCATCCGCCATCTGGTTATCAGTAAAAGTATAGGATATGGACGGAACCTTGCAGGCGCTAAGTTCATAAAGAGTTGTTCCTGCAGGTGTTATACCTATATCGCAGGATCTCATGATACTAGCCACGTCGCTCACATTCTGATGAATCTCCAAAAATGACTCTTTTACAAGACTCTTTAAGTAGTCGCTTATCTTGTAAGACCTACCTGCAAGGAGGACGATTTTGGAACCAGCATCAAGTTCCTTGATGTTCCTTATTATCTTTTCACATATACCGAAGGTATCCATTCCTCCGGAGGTTATGAATATCCTGAAATCGTTGCCCTCATGGTCTATATCATTATAAGTTGAAAACTGCGGTCTTAAAGGCACATAGTCTGTTCCAAGACATAGCCTTGTCCCATCCGTCTCGTATTCACCTTTATAATCATATTCTGTGTGGCTTGGGCTGTAATTGATTATGGCATCTGCCTTGTAATGAAACTTATGTATATCATCAATATAGATGATCTTGGGTCCAAGCTCTTTTAATGCATCAAAATACTCTTTGGTCACATAGTAGGTGTCAAGCAGGATTGCATCGCACTCTTTCATGCTGCCAAGTAGCGAAATCTCAGTATTAAGGTCATCCCATCTGCTTCCAAGCACCTTGTATGAAAATCCTCTTTCTGTGGCAAAAGAAGCTATGCCATCATCAGCACTATAGAAGATGACATCAGCACCTTTTCTTACAAGTTCATCTGCAATTGTAGCGCATCTCATGAAATGGCCTGTAGCAACCGTCTCATTGATGTCAGCTCTTATCCCGATTTTCATAAAATGTGGTCCTTAATCTTTATCTGACATGATATTTTTCTTTGGAGTTAACAATCCATGTTTTGTTTTGTGCAAAAAACTATATTTTCTCACTCTACGAGCTCAAATGCCATTGGGGTACCACGCTTAATATCTGCTTTAGCGTGTTTTCCCAAAATATCATCATAATATTTGGGCGCAAGTCCTGCATTTGGACGTATGCTTCTTACGTTTTTGGAAGTGATCTCTTCGCCAGCCTTTATGTCCTCAACTACAAAGAGTGACCTTCTGTCGCCGAATTCTCCGGATGATATCTCATTGTCTGTAGGTCCGTAATGAACCTCTCCAAGTGCAGTCGTAACGGCTCTTACATTCTCGACCATGCTCTTATATTCATCTGGTTCCATGGAAAAAGCACTATCTGCTGTCTTATAGTCTCTTGAAATGCAAAAATGCTTTTCTATAACTCTTGCTCCAAGTGCTGCCGCTCCAACTGCTGCCGCATATCCCATAGAATGATCAGAAAGTCCCACAGGAACTCCAAACTTATTGATCATATCAGGAATAGTCTTAAGGTTAAGATCTGATGATACAGTAGGATATACATTGCAGCATTTAAGGATTGCTACCTGGTCGTTGCCCTGGCTGTGTATAGCATCAAGAGCTTCCCTTATCTCTTCCTCTGTTGCCATTCCAACAGACATGATTATAGGTTTATGCTTGGAA
>NZ_JAILQF010000477.1 GCF_024699075.1 Butyrivibrio sp. | reverse complement strand
ATAGTATCTTTTTTCTCATAGTCTAATTGCCTAATCCTCTAGCTGAAATAATTAAGATCTTCATCCAAAAATATATGAAAAATCTTTTTTTATTCTTCGTCTAGTTTAAGTTCATCTCCATAATAGTACAGTTTGTCGTCAAAACCTATTTCCTGACGCTTCTCATCCTGAAGTATCTGTAATTCATCCATCGTTATAGCATTTTTCCTTCTGCTTCAAGCGCAGCTCTCGCTAAATTATAAGGATCTTGAGGATTAGATTTGTCTTCCTCTATGTTATGGTTATCTATATCGACAATATACACATAATAGTACGGTTCTACTACTTCTGTATCAAAACATATTTCAATTACATATAGTCCTATACTAGCACGCCCCTGCCAATAGTGTTTAATTCATTTCTTCATACAACACTGACCAGTTATTCTCATTTAGATTCACATCCATATATCCCGGAATTGTCTCTTTTAGATTCCATGCGCCTTTATCCTCTGACAAGAAATAAATCGCACAATGGAATTCATAACCATATTTGTCTTTTTCATAATAATTTATGTCCAGCTCATTATTGTCCCTAAGGATAAACTGAGCTGTAGATATATCTATTTCTTCTGGAATATCTATTGGAGCTTTTTCTTTTACTTCATCAATAGTTACTTCTTTTGCATCGTATAAATAAAACTCACCGTCGCGTAAATACAGATGATATAGTAATTGGCATCTTCCGCTTCCGTTCAAATCCGAAAGAGTGCTTCCTTCTTCATAGTCAAAAAAGGATCTATAGGCCTCTTCGTACCAAACAATTTCAGTATCGCTTATAAACTTCTTCTGTCCATAAATATTGAGCTTCGGAGTACAATTCTTGATGCTATCTTCAGAAACAGAATACACGCATCCAATTCCATCAACGCCGATGTACCCATTTATGCTTATAAAGCTTTGCGAATCACCTTCAGCAAGTTCTTGCGATGTTGCTATATAACTGCCTTCATAATCTTCCAACAAAGTAGTATTGTATTCTTCGTCTACAAAACAAATCTTATTCACATACCAATATTCAAAAGAATCATCATAATCCGGAATCCCAGGATCTTCTTCGTAACCTTCAACGACAAAAGCTTCATTATTACCATCAGCATCCAGATCCACAATGAAGCTTGCTCTGCTACATCCCTCTGCCAGATCTTCGCTAATAGCTTTTGAAAATTCATTATCTTTTGTATCTAAATCTATTGATTTGATATTATTGCTTTCTTGTTGTGTAGAGGTATTATCATCTGTTTCAAAAGTGTTGTCGATAGAAGCATCATCAGAATCTCCAATACTCTCACTTGATAAGTTTTCAACTAAAGAATTATTCTGATTATCGCATTCTTCTGTTTTTTCATTATTGGAATAGTCTATTTCTTTTCTTCCACAAGCAGTTATAATAATCCCAAGTACAAAAATATATGTAATAAGTCTTTTCATAAGCTCTCCTAATCATTCTGCACTGACTGTCCACGTATTATCTTTTGATCCTTCACTGTCATTACCATCTTGCTCCGCAACAAAAGAATACTCTGGAAAGACAATATCACCAGCTATTCTGTGCTTTCTTGATAGATTCATGAATTGTATCAAGTTCTCTCCAGGTCTGTGCCATCTTGTTGTTAAGAAGGTCGTCAAGCAATTCTCTTGCCATATCTCCATCTTCACCCTCCCAGACTTCTTCTGTCAGAGAATTGAGATCTCCCCTTCCTTTGTTAATAATGTCTTCTGTTGTGTTCATCGCAATCTCATGTTGCTTTCTTACTTCCTCGAGCATGTCGAGGTTCATTTTGATCTTACTCATGCTGTCTCCTTAAAAATGATATGTTGAAAAATGAAAGAGCACAAAACTCCCCACATTATTGTACATAGCTCTTAATTTTATTTCTTCATTTTCCGACGAAACGACATTTTTATGCGATGAATGACAAAATGATTAACACTAACACACAAAATTAGAACTGATTAATACTAATAGATAAAATTAAAAAGAACTGATAAACGCATCCGTTTACCAGTTCAATACTTCTACTATGAGTCACATCACCTTTCGGATAATTGCCAGCCTCAGGAATACGTGATACCTATGCCCTTTTAAAAATATGAAGTTGCAGCTTCCCCATCATGACACTGCCTTCTCGTCTGTATAGTACTGAGCCTGAGCGTTCCAAAGTTCGTAGTACTTGCCGGATTCGTCTTTGAGAAGATCCTGATGAGTTCCTTTTTGGATAACTTTTCCTTCATGGAACACTGCTATCTCATCGCAGAACTTACAGGACGAGAGCCTGTGGCTTATGTATACTGCTGTTCTGTCATCCACCATGTCGTTGAATCTCTCATATATCTCTGCTTCTGCAACAGGATCAAGAGCTGCAGTCGGCTCATCGAGGATGATGAATGGTGCATCCTTGTAAAGAGCTCTTGCAATAGCGATCTTCTGGGCTTCGCCGCCTGAAACATCAACGCCTTCTTTATCCAGATCCTTGTAAAGATGTGTCTTAAGGCCTTTGGGCATCTTATCAAATCTGTCATCAAAGCCTGCTTCCCTCAGGCATTTCATAACTTTAGCTTCATCATATGAATGGCTTGTTGCAACGTTCTCACCAAGCGGCATTGCAAACAATTTGAAATCCTGGAAAACTATAGAAAAGATATTCATGTACTCATCATAGCGGTACTTCCTGATATCAATTCCATTAAGGAAGATCGTACCTTCTGTAGGATCATAAAGTCTGCATAGAAGCTTAATAAAAGTTGTCTTGCCGGATCCGTTCATACCAACGATAGCAAGCTTTTCACCAACAGTAAACTTAAGATTTACATTTCTAAGAGCATAGTCATCACTACCCGGATACTTGAAGGATACATCTCTGAACTCAATCTCATATTTGTTGTCACGCCTTTTTTCAGTTGTGAGGCTTCCCTGATACATATTGTTGGGCAGACTTAAGAATTCAAAAGTATCCTCTAGGAACTTACCGTTACTCTTTAATTCTTCAATCTGAGATATAAGTCCATTTATTCCATAGAAAACGCCTGTAACAGCTGCAATATACTGAGTAGCAGAGCCTATCGGAAAAGCTCCTGCCCATGCCTTGGCACATACAAAAAAGTATATGATACCGGCCATTATATTCTGAAAAACAACAGAGAGGGATGAAAGAATGCCTACCTTACCTATAAACTTTTCAGCAAGTGAAGACTTTTCTGTAAATATATCACCGCTGCTCATATAACTTGTTGTAATCTTATCCTGTCTGTAAAGTCTTATATCTGCTGCCCTTGAACGGTCGTGAGAAAACCATCCATAGGCTGAAAATCTTCTGTTTCCAAGTCTTGCTTCATCCGAATAATCAGACCATGCCTTCTGCCTGAAGCTAAAAAAGTATCCGGAAAGTGTTGCATTAACTACCATAAGTACTACTATCAAAGCAGCAATCAGCGGATTATTAAGAATAGTAAATTTGCCTTTTGTAACAGGAAGTACAAACATACTAACTGATAAAGCAAGACAGCAGATAATTGAAAGTACAGAATCAAGTAGATTTTCCAAGCAGTATATTGAACGGAGCAGCCCCCAGGATGACCAGTTCATGTTCTGCTCTATCTGCGCCTGCATATCTGCAATCTTTTGACTGTCAACATCGACATAGTCCATACTTGACTTTTTGTCTGCAAGAATTTTCTCGACAATTTGCCATAGTATATTATAATTTCTATGCTTTTCCAAAAGTCTTGCCAGTAACGAAGATATTACAGAAAGCCCTGCTGTTATCAAGAGTGTTATAAGCACCATTTTTGATATATCTTCTGCAGGCTCTGATGCTGCTATCATATTTATAAATCTTGCTGTAAGAGCAATTGGTACATAAATAGAAAATTTTGAAAAGAGCTTTGATATTATGATCAGTGTTATCATACCCTTTGAATACCTGCTCCAGATTTTTAAAGCCTTAAATTCACGCGATAACGCTGTCTTCATCGAAATCTGATCCTTCATTGTCTCCATCCTCTTTATAATATTTACTCTGAACACCATATATTTCTGCGTATTTTCCGTCTTTAGCCATCAGCTGTTCGTGAGTTCCCTCTTCTTTGATCTGTCCATCCTCTAAGTATAGGATCCTATCGCAGAATCTCGTTGAAGCAAGCCTATGTGATATGAAAATAGACTGCTTACCTTCCGTCATCTCGTTATAGCGAAGGTATATATTGTTCTCTGCTATTGGATCAAGCGCAGCTGTCGGTTCATCAAGAAGGATGATCGGAGAATCTTTGTAAAGAACTCTTGCAAGCATTAGTCTTTGCGTTTCGCCGCCTGACAGTTCCAATCCATCTTCAAATACATTTCTTGTTATCTGAGACTCTATACCTTTGGAAAAGGTATTAATCTTATCTATAAGACCTGCTTTTTCAAGACTTTGATTAAGTTTAGCTTCATCGTGATCAGAAATTGTCTGAGTGACATTCTCTTTAATTGAAGCAGGAATAACCGAAAACTCCTGGAATACTGCCGAGAAAATATCGTAATACTCCTGCCTGTTAAACTCTCTTATATCAATTCCATTAAGAAGTACCTGTCCATCAGTCGGATCAAGGAATCCTGAAAGAAGCTTTATGAGTGTTGTCTTTCCTGCACCGTTAAGTCCTACAATCGCTATCTTTTCCTTGGGTTCAATCTTAAGGTTCATATTTTTGATAGTATCTTTATCAGCTTCAGGATAGCGATAAGTAACATTTCTTAATTCAAAAACATACGGAGCCTCAGGTACCTTCTTTCCCCCTTCAAATCTAAAGGGTTCTTCCCAATCGATGAATTCGCGTAAGATAGAAAGATCTATGCTCTGCTTATGAAGCTCCAGAAGTTGATTAAGGATTCCTCCAACCCACTCCGAATATCCTGTAACGGCCGCAGAATATAGGAGAAACTCTGACAACGTAATCTTTCCGCTTATTGTCATGAATATCAGTACATAATATGCAACTGCATTTTTCAAAAAGGTAAGTACCACATCCAATAGATTTCCAAGGAAAAGACGCTTTTGATTTTTATTGATAAAAACTGCCAAAAGCTTCATATTCTTTTCCCAAAGATCACCTGCCCAGTTCGCTACTCCAAACAGTTTGATCTCCTTTGCATAATTTCTATCCTTAAGTACATTATTACAATAGAACAGCTTGTTAACGATCTCCGCTTTTTCTTCCTTATGCTTGTAGCTGTAGTTGGAAATCTTGGCATTAACAACAAATCCTATTATTGTGAGCACCGTAACAATAGCTGCTATCCTTACATCAAGACCAGATATCAGTATCAGATAAAAAACAAATCCAAGACTGTTTGCAATAAGCCCTTCCAGTGTTCCCCAAATAGCTTCAGTAGCAGAACTATTGCCACCAATAGCTTCATAAGCCTTTTCAGAAAACTCTATGAATTTGGTATCATAAAGGTTTGGATATGAAGTAGTGCAGCGTTTCTTTTCCAACTCTACAACAATACCAACCCTTGTGCCGATTCTGCCAAACTCACTGTTTGCGTTTAGATACTCAAGCAATCCGCCAAAGAAGATCATAAGAAGTGTAAATACTGCCACCCTTATCACAAACTGCGAAAAGCTTCCGTCCTCTTCTACAACCTGTAAGATCATTGGCGCTACGAGCATTTGGATAACGTTTTTACCAAATGTAGTAAGCGCTGTTGCAAGACAAAAGAAAAGTACTATCTTATGGCCATTCCAGGCTCTATTTATCATAAATACAATATTGCTTAGTATGGAATATTTTGGCTTTTTCTTGTTTTCCTTCGTTTTATCAGTATTATTATCCATAATTACCGCCCCATTTATTATTGTGCTAATCTCTTGGTGTCCGAATCTTTTTGATTCTGTTTTCTTTAATTCTATTTTTGTGTTTTCGCAGCTTTTTCTCCGGATTGATTCGCTACATGTCTTTTGACATTGTAATCATAGCATAAAAAACATCCCCAAATTTCTTCGGGGATGAATTGCTTTATTCTGGGGATGAATTTGTATTTTACTTACATCTGCGGTATCAGGATCTCTGTTGTAAAGGCTCCATCTTCACTGTTCCTGCTAAGGTAACCTCCAAGCCTATCCACGATTCCATCGATTCTGATAAGGCCAAAGCCGTGGCCTTCACCTTTGGTGGTGCTAAAGAGTTTGCCGATCTTCTTGAGCTTCTTGCCTGCAGTAAAGTTGGTAAAAGAAATATAGAGCTGAGTGCCCTTCATGTCCATATATACACGGATAATGCGCTCGGAGGCAGGGAGCTCTAAACTCGCCTCTATCGCATTATCAAAAAGATTGCCTATGATACAGCAAAGGTCAAGTTCTGACATTTTGAGCTTAACAGGAATGTGAGCATCGACCTGAACATTTATATCCTTGGACTGTGCAAGAGATATCTTACTGTTAAGGATCGCATCAGCCATGGCATTACCAGTCTTTATAACGGTATCAACAGTATTAAGATCCGTATCAAGCTGATCCAGATACGCTCTTATCCCATCCATGTCATTATTAGCCGCAAGAGCCTTCATCATCTGGATGTGGTTGCGGTAGTCATGCCTCCAACCGCGCATTTTCCTGTACATGTTATCGACTTCTTTATAGTGAGTCTCTACAAGTTCACGCTGGTATACTTCTATTTCTTTGTCTATCTTTTTTGTAAAAATATTCATAATGATATTCCACTCGTACTCAGATTCATTGATGTCATCTTCAGCAATTGAATTAGTAAGTATTCTAAATCAAACATATTACTGATTCAGGAGTTATTAATGATCGCGCGATTAACCTTCTCATAGCTCCCCCTCGGAAGCTGCACAGATCCGCCATCATTAAAGTAAATATCCGTCTTGGTAACCCTGCTGATACAGGTCAGATTTACAATACAGGATCTTCCGACCCTGAAAAACCTGTCATCAAGCTCTTTTTCCACATCGCTAAGAGTCTTTTTAACCGTAATATCCTTATCTGCATGAACAGTTATATAGTTAGCCCTGACATCAACATAGCGAATCCTGTAAATCGGAACCATATCTATCTCGCCGCCTGATTCAAGTATAAGCACCTTCCCGTCCTTTGAGATCTTCTTAACAGCCCTGTCAAGAACTTCAAACAGCTTATCCTCCTTGACCGGCTTCATCAGATAATGCAGCGCCGCTACCTCGTATCCTTCAGCTATATAATCAGAATAGCCGGTTATAAACACTATCTGGACACTGTCACTTGCCTGCCGGATCTTCTTAGCCATAGTAACTCCATCCATCTTGCCCATCTCGATATCCAGCAAAAGGATCTGGTAGCTCTTATCTTCCTCATACTCAAACAGGAACTCTTCTGCAGACGCAAATAGGCATACGTCTACACTATGACCACACTGACGTGCCCAATTACAAACAATATCATTTATATAATTTCTATCCACTTCTGTATCATCACAGATTGCTATCTTATAATCACTCATACTGTTATACTATCACAAAAAAACAAAAGTCAGCGCACTTATTCACATTAATCCTATCACACTTCGCACATACGAAATGGCT
>NZ_JAILQF010000475.1 GCF_024699075.1 Butyrivibrio sp. | reverse complement strand
AAAAGGTAGGAGATGAATGAATAAAGTTAAATTCCTTGATAAAAACGGAACATTTGAGCTTGAGGATGCGGATCTTTGTAACAATCTGTATTTTCCGCTTGCAAGTGAGCGCGGCCTTAAGAGCTGCGTGACACCCCTTCTGTCCGGGGATTCCAAGATCGATCAGAACCACTTCCTCTTGGAACCCATGAGCATTGAGAACCTTAATAATAACAGACTTACCAGGAATTTCTGGTGCCTTGTTAATGGGGCGCCATGGTCTGCAAACGGCAGCAGTGCATCACAGAATGTAGATAGACTAACTGATGATAGGGAGCCTTGTAAGGTTACTGCCGGATTCATGTGGCACAAGGTAGAAAGAGAAAATAAAAAACTTGGTATTAAGTCAGAGATAACTTCATTCGTTCCATACGATCAAAACGTTGAAGTTCATATAGTAAAGCTGTCAAATGCAGGTGATAAGGATATGGACATAACCTTCATACCGGCTATCCCTGTATATGGAAGAAGTGCTGACAACTTAAGAGACCACAGGCATGTAACATCACTTCTTGGAAGGACATATATCACAGATAAGGGCATAATAGATGCGCCAACTCTGTCTTTTGACGAGAGAGGACACAATCTGGCAGACAGCAGATACTTCGTCGAAGGATACGGCATAGGAAGTAAAGAAATTGCAGAGAATCCTGTTAAGGTCGTACCGGTACTTGACGACTTCATCGGAGACGGAACTCCCGACTGGCCGGAGTATGTAATCAGGAAGTCAGCATCTGATGATGACGATCATAAGTATATAAATGATATTTCACTTGGTGATCGTGATGGTAATAAGACTATATCAGATAAGAAGGACGAGGAAGTGGCAGTCCATAACTTCCACGAATGTAAGGATGCAAGCGGCCAGGAGATAATAGGTGCCATAAGTTTTGAAAAGGCGCACCTAAAGCCCGGTGAAGATAAGACTTACATAGTATATGCAGGTATTTACAAAGAAGATGATGAGTTTAGAAAGGTTAGAGAAGATCTGGCTACGCCTTCCAAAGTATATGAAAGCCTTGAAAGAACCAGAAGCTACTGGATCAGTAAGGTCAATATCAAGATAACAACAGGTGATTCATATTTTGACGGCTTCATGAGATGGGTAGCTTTTCAGCCGGAACTTAGAAGGATATTCGGATGCTCTTTCCTTCCTCACCACGACTATGGCAAAGGTGGCAGAGGCTGGCGAGACCTGTGGCAGGACTGCCTTGCACTCCTTCTTATGGACCCTTCCGGAGTAAGGCAGATGCTGCTTGGTAACTATCAGGGAGTCAGAATCGATGGCACCAATGCAACGATCATAGGAGATGGCCCCGGCGAGTTCAAAGCTGACAGAAACTCAATCACAAGAGTATGGATGGATCACGGCGTATGGCCATTTATAACAACAAGACTCTATATAGACCAGACAGGAGATATAGAGTTCTTAAACGAGAAGTGCGGATACTTTTGCGACAAGCAGATCTTTAGAGGTTTAAAAGTTAATCCTGAGCTTATAAGAGATGACAACGCACTTAGACAGGTAAATGGAGACAAGTATACAGGCAGCGTCTTAGAGCACATACTCCTTCAAAATCTCTCCTCTTTCTGGGAAGTTGGAGAGCACAATATCATAAAGATACGAGATGCAGACTGGAATGATGCGCTGGATATGGCAGGCGATAGAGGCGAAAGCGTAGCATTTGCAAATGCCTATGCAGGAAACCTTATACACCTTGCAGATATGCTGGAATCAGGCAGACTTCAAAGTGACAAGATATACGTCTTTGAAGAACTTGGAGCCCTTCTTATAGATGATGAAACTATCTATGAAGATATCAAAAGTAAAGAAAATATACTGGAAGGATTCCTGTCAAAAGTATCCGGAGATATCACAGGTAATACTATCGGTATAGATATAAAGAGCCTGTCATCAAACCTTCGTCATAAAGGAATGTGGATCATAAACCACATAAGACACAATGAGTGGTTAGAAGATCATACAGAACCTGATACTGCAAATCCTGATGATAAGAAACAGCGTGATCATAATGAAAGCGTACTTGGCTGGTATAACAGCTATTATGACAACAGCGGCAGAGCACTGGATCTCTCGATCCCCGGACATAAGAACATGATGCTCACAGGCCAGGTCTTCTCCATCATGAACGGCACAGCAACAGATGACCAGATAGAGAAGATATGTAAGAGCGCAGATAAGCTCCTTTTTGACAAGGACGCAGGCGGATACAGACTCAATACAGACTTTGG
>NZ_JAILQF010000426.1 GCF_024699075.1 Butyrivibrio sp. | reverse complement strand
TCCCCCGGATGTCTTGCGCCCTCAAACATTCGCAAATCCGCACTACGTGCTACTTTGCTCATGTTTGGCGGGTCATAAATTCATATTCGATTTCGAGCAAGCTCGAATCGAAATGACTTTTGACCCTTACGTCATATTATTAAACGAGTATAGTTTAAATACTATGATTCTTTGGAGGTAGCTATTTGAAAAACACCTGGTGGAAGATAGCATTTGCATATATCGGAGTAATTGTTGGCGCAGGTTTATCAAGTGGTCAGGACCTTATGCAGTATTTTTTGTGTTTTGGTCAAAAGGGACTTTTTGGAGTCGCTCTTCTTGGAGTGTTAAATGCTGTATTTGGCAGAATCATGGTAACTTTCGGAAGCTATTACAGAGCAGATAATCATGAAGAAGTTTTTTCAAATATCACTCATCCACTGGTTACAAGAATACTTGATGTAGTTCTTATAATCGGAAGTTTTATAATGGGCTTTGTAATGGTCGCCGGTGCAGGTTCAAATCTCAATCAGCAATTTGGAATCCCTGCATGGCTTGGATCTCTTATATGCTCTATTCTTATCATTATTGTGGCATTCATGGATTTTGATAAGATTACCAATGTACTTGGTATTTTCACACCAGTAATGATAGTAATGATACTTCTTATAACAGCTTATACTTTTATAGGCAAGACCTATGATTTTGCTGCTCTTGATATCGAAGCAAGGACTATTGAGCCTGCAATGAGCAATCTGTGGTTGTCCGCGATCAACTATTATGCCCTGTGTGCCATGACGGGAGTATCTATGGCATTTATACTTGGAGGATCACTGGTACGTATAGGTCAGGCTGAAAAAGGCGGTCTGTATGGCGGTATCATGATAGGCGTTATAATTCTTGCAGCTTCATTTTCTCTTTTTGCAAATATTGATAAAGTCAAAGATGCTGATATGCCGATGCTTGCTATTGTAGATACCATCTCTCCTGTACTTGCCATAATATATGCTCTTACTGTATTTGCACTTATCTTTAATACAGCTTTTTCTTTATACTATTCCATCGCAAGACGATTTTCAAAAGGTGATATAAAGAAAATGCGTATGATCATTATAGGTGTTGTTATAGTCGGATATATATGTAGCTTTGGCGGCTTCAAACGCCTTATAGGTCTCTTATATCCTGTACTTGGATACATGGGGATATTACTTCTTGCAGTTCTTTTATACGCTTTTGTAAGAGATCATAAGGATATTATGTTTGAAAAGTATTCCAGAAGGAAGATGATCAGTCTTTCACTAAAGAGGCAGGATCCTAACCGTAAATCAACCAAAGAAGACAAAAAGCTCATGCACGAGCTTGGTAAGTTAAGCCCTGCTGATACAGACACCTTACTTAGCGATGTCCACGAAACTGCCAAGGCTATCCTTGAGAATACAGATGATTCGAAAGCTTTTGCACAGGAGAATCTGCAGGTTGACAATGACAAGCTAAAACAAAGTATTGAAGAAAAAAGGAACGAAGATAGTTGAGTATTTGATATAACGAAACTAATGCGTTTGTAAAAACAAATATATTGACATATGTCAGAATGGGTACTATAGTAATTCTGACATATGTCAATTTTGATTAATGGAGGACTACTATGCCAAGAACAACAAAGCTTAGGAAGATATACAGCTTTCCTAATCATTACAGCTTCGTTCCTGAAGATGCAGATATAGACAGCTTTGAATCTATCATGATGACTCTTGATGAGTACGAGACCATAAGACTTCTTGATTATGAAGACCTTAATCAGGAAGAATGCGCAATGCGAATGGGCGTAGCCAGAACCACTGTAACTGCTATGTATGAAAGTGCCAGGAAGAAGATGATAAGCGCTATCGTGGAAGGTAAGAGGCTTCGTATCACAGGTGGCAATATTGAAATTGACACAGATAGAAATAGTATTAAAGCATTTATCAAAGAAAAAGGAGATAAAACAATGAGAGTAGCAGTAACATACGATAACGGTAATGTATTCGGACATTTTGGTAAGACAGAGCAGTTCAAGGTTTATGATATAGAAGATAACAAGATCACAAACTCACAGATCCTTGGAACCAATGGCGAGGGATGCGGAGCACTTGCAGGTATTTTAAATGTAGCTAAAGTTGATTCTCTTATCTGCGGCGGAATTGGCGGCGGAGCAAAGAGGGCACTTGAAGAAGCCGGAATCAAGCTTTTTGCAGGCGTAAGTGGAGATACAGACAAGGCAGTAGAAGCTCTTATAGCAGGAACTCTTGAAGCAGACAGTGAAGCTAACTGTGATCATCATGACCATGAGCATGGAGAAGGTCATTCATGCGGACATGGTGGATGCCATCATTAATTCAAGAAGCAAAGGTCAAAAGGTAATAAAATGATACTTTCACTGTTTGCAATATTTTTTAAGATAGGTCTGTTCACCTTTGGCGGCGGATATGCCATGATACCGATTATTGAGAATATATGCGTAGATGAGAAGAAGTGGATTACTCATGATGATATGATGAATGTCACAGTTGTGGCAGAGTCTACCCCCGGACCTGTAGCTATAAATCTTGCTACCTTTGTAGGATATAAGCAAAGTGGACTTATGGGCGCTATCTCAGCTACGCTTGGAGTTATAACTCCATCTTTTATAATAATCTTTTTGATATCAATGTTTCTTGATAACTTTATGGAGATCACAATAATAGCAAATGCATTTAAAGGGATCCGTATTGCAGTTGGAATTCTTATATTTGATGCTGCGATCAGGATGATCACTAAGATGAAAAAAAGGCCTTTTGCCATTATTATCCTTGTGTGCTCTTTTGCAGCCATGATGCTTATCAACATATATTCACTGACCTTTTCATCAGTAAGTATTATGCTTATAGCAGGAGCCATCAGCCTTGCTATATACATGGTACATAATTCATTACAGGCTAAAGGCGGTGATATCAAATGATATATTTAGATCTTTTTATTGGCTTTTTAAAGGTTGGATTCTTTTCATTTGGCGGAGCATATGGAGCCATACCTCTTATAAGAGATGTGGTATTATCTCATGGCTGGATGAGTGAAGAAGAGCTTGTAAATATGATAGCAGTAAGTGAGAGTACGCCTGGACCTATCATGGTCAATCTCGCTACTTATATCGGAAGTAATAAAGCAGGATTTCCGGGAGCGTTGCTTGCAACGCTGACTGTTGCATTTCCATCTTTTATCATAATCCTTATAACCCTTTTTCTGTTAAAAAAGGCACTTGAGAACAGATATGTCCAGGCTGTTCTTGAAGGATTAAAGCCCAGTATTACAGGAATAATTCTGGCTACAGGATTGTACATGATCATAAGTAATCTGACAGAATCATTTTCTCAGGATGCAGATAATTTCATGCCTGTTATTATGACCGTGATCTTATTTGCCATCTATTATGGCTCTGGTAAAGTTTTCAAAAAGAAAATATCTCCAATTGCAATGATAGTAATATCAGCTGTAATGGGAGTCATAATGTACTAAGAGTAATAATTATATTTTAAAAGTAATATTTTTAAGGTTTGCATCTCCTGGGTGTAAGCCTTTTTTAGTGGGCTCTGGAACATGAGATCTTAGAGACAGTAATATAGCGATTTAAATTCGCATTAAATTAATCTTTGATTTTAGAAAAAAATTGCTCACAATTGGTGACCAATCAACGAAAAAGCGATAAAATAAAATGTAGGGTTATATTGTCTATCGGGGATTATATGAGGAACGCGGATGAATAAATACTGCTATAGTAAGGAAGAACTAGCTCTTATCGAGAACAATCCATTTCCATTCGTAATCTATCAATATCTTGACAGTAAGATGGTAACGGTCGCTGTATCAGGCGGCTTTCTTGAAATGTTTGGTTTTAAAGACAGGCAGGAAGCCTTTGATAAGATTGATAATGAAATGTATATGAATACTCATTCGGATGATATAGCAAGAATTGCAGACTCTGCTTACCGTTTTGCTGCAAATGGAGAAGAATACAAGGTTCATTTCAGAATTAAGATCAAAGGACAATATAGAAATGTCAAGGCCATTGGCAAGCATATAAATAAGCCGGGCGGTTATAGCCTTGCAATGGTAACATATACAGATGAAGGGCCTGCAGAGAATTCTGCTGAAAAAGGAAGTAAGCAGGAAATAAGGCATTATGTTATCACTAATTTTAATAAAGCTCTTAATGAAGGATGGATCAAAGTTTATTATCAGGCAATAGTCAGAGCTTCAAATGGAAGAGTATGTGAAGAGGAGGCTCTTTCAAGATGGATAGATCCTGACAGGGGAATTATAATGCCTGATGAATTCATTCCTGTTCTTGAAGAATCAGGACTGGTTTATAAGCTGGATCTGTATGTAACAGATCTTATTATCAGAAAATTAAAGGATCAGGAAGAAGCTGGTCTTTATGTTGTCCCCCAGACATTGAACCTTTCAAGGACTGACTTTTATTCCTGCGATATAGTTGAAGAGATCAGAAGGCGAATGGATGAAGCCGGGATTGAGCACTCAAAGCTTACAATAGAGATTACTGAAAGTGTCATCGGCAAAGATGTCGATTTTATGACAGAACAGATTGAGAGATTTCAGGCTCTTGGATTTAAGATCTGGATGGATGATTATGGAAGTGGGTATTCTTCTCCGGAACTACTTCAGAAGATTCATTTTGATACCATAAAATTTGATATGCAGTATATTAGGCATATAAATGAAAGTGATGCTAACAGGATCATCCTTACAGAGCTTATCAAAATGGCAGTTGCTCTTAATATAGATGCAGTTGTTGAAGGCGTTGAAACCAAAGAACAGGCAGAATTCCTTAAGGAAATAGGATGTGCCAAGCTTCAAGGTTACTATTATGTTAAGCCTATTCCTATGGAAGAAATAATCGAAAGATATAGAAAAGGCATACAGATAGGATTTGAAAATCCCAAGGAATCTGACTATTATTCCATTATTGGTAAGGTTAATCTTTATGATCTGACATTTACTGAGGACGATGATAATGAGAACCTTCTGAATAATTATTTTAACACTATACCTATGGCTATAATGGAGATGAACGAGACGGATCACTGGATTGTAAGAGCTAATCCATCCTATAAAGAATTCTTTTCAAGAAACTTTGATATCAGATCATCTTCTGAAAGCAAGATAGAAAGCATTGATGAGTTTCTTGGTGGCAGGAAAAGAGTTTTTATCAAAGCGCTCAAACAGTGTGCTCTTGATGGTAAAAGAGTAATACTGGATGAAAGATCTCCTGATGGAGAGGTGGCGCATATTCTTATAAGACGTGTAGCAGTAAATCTTGTTACAAATGTTGTTGCCTTTGTTGTTATGATCCTTGGAGTAGAAGGGGTTAAAAATAAAGAAAACTTTTCATATAACTATATAGCCCAGACTTTGTCATCTGATTACATGTCTTTATATTATGTTGATCTCGATACGGATAATTTCGTTGAATATAGTTCTGGAGTTTCCTATGATGATCTTTCCATAGAAAGGCATGGCAGGAATTTTTTTGAGCATATCAAAAATGAAGGTATAGTAAATATCTATAGTGAAGATATAGATGAATTTACGAGTAGCTTTACTAAAGAGAAAATATTGGATGCGCTTAATAAAAATGGTGTATATACACTGACTACACGTATTGTTGAAAAGGGTGAACCTATATATATTCACCTTAAAGCTGTCCGCATTAAGACAAAAGGAAATGAGATAATAATAGGCATCAGTAATATCGACGCTCAGAAAAAGCAGCAGGAATCATTCGAAAGGATCAAGGAAGAACAGATTACCTACTCAAGAATAGCTGCTCTTTCCGGTAATTATGTTGTAATATTTACCATTAATCCTTATACAAGTGAGTATACAACATACACTCATAAGGAAAGGAAGATAAAATCCGGGCTTCCTTTATCCGGATATCATTTCCTCGATAATTTTAAAATCGCCTGCAAGGTAATGGTTCATCCGGAAGATCTTGACAGGGTCATTGATGAACTTAATATGGAAAATATTAAAAAGCAGATAGAACAGACAGGGATTTTCTCTACGATATACAGGGAAATGCGAGGTGGAGAAGCCAAATATGTCATGCTTCGAGTAGCCCTTGTAGATGAAAAGGATGGGAAAAAACTACTTTTTGGTATAATGGACATTAACGAGCAGATAAGAAGAGAACAGGAAGCTGCATCTAAGCTTACTGCCGCAAGGAATGAGGCTAATCTTGATGCTCTTACAGGAGTTAAGAATAAGCATGCCTATATAGACGTTGAAGCTCAGATAGACAGCCTTATCGAGCAGGGTGAGCCGCAGGAATTTGCAATTGTAGTTATGGATATTAATGGCCTTAAGATGGTCAATGATACCAAGGGACATCAGGCAGGAGATGAATATATAAGACAAGGCTGCAATATTATATGTAAGATATTCCGTCATAGTCCCGTATACAGGGTTGGCGGAGATGAATTTGCTGTTTTTGCCCAAGGCTCAGATTATAATAATATAGACAAACTTATGGATCTTCTAAATGAGAGTAATATTAAAAATAAAGATACTGGAGAAGTTGTCATCGCAGGAGGAATGGCAAGGTATCGCAATGAAAGATGCGTTGCTGATGTATTCTCTAAAGCCGATGCCAATATGTACCAGAATAAGAGATTATTAAAATTATAAAATATATATTTTTGGTAAAAGAGGAGGAAATAGACGTGTCATCTGCTAATCAGAATGTTGACTTCAAAAAATTGTATGATGCGATTGTAAGTTTTGAAGAAAGCGAAGAATCACAGGATTATTATTATGAAGTAATGGACTCGCTTACAGGAAGGAAGAATAAAAATGGAAGCGATGAAACCGTAAGAGAGAGATTGCTTAAAGCATATGGAATTCTCTTTTGCGAAGAAGCAGGTCTCGATGCAGGGGATATAGCAGGTCCGCAGGAAGTGGCGGATACGGCTGACAGGCTATATATTGGAGGAGCCGGATATGATCCGGAGCACTGGTACCGCATGAAGTACCATTTTCCTGTAATTGACGATGATAACTTTGACAGATTTGCGGCTCTTGTTCTTTCTGATATGAATTCCGGACCGTTGCATGAAGCTGCTCTAAATGATGGTGAGACGCTTGTTGTAGGTGAAGCAGATCCCCTTCATATGACAGCTCAGCAAAGAAAAAACCAGCAGCTTAAAAGCATATCATTACCAACAGGAGGCCAAAATTGACAATACTTGCAGTAGATGACGAAAGCACATCTTTAAAAAAGGTAGAAGGATTTATCACAAAGGCCATGCCGGATGCAACAAGTTATTACTTTGACAGTTCTCTGGCAGCCCTTGCCAAGGCAAGAGAAGAAGAAATTGACGTAGCATTTCTTGATGTCAAAATGCCGGAATTAAATGGTATAGATCTTGGTAAATATCTGACAGAGCTTAATCCCCATATTAATTTGATATATATATCAGAACATACTGATTATGCCTTTGAAGCTATGAAGCTTCATGCTAGCGGATACCTAAAAAAGCCCGGAAGCCTTTTAGAAGTTCAAAAGGAGCTTGGATCACTCCGCTTCCCTGAAATCAGTAAGAAGTATAAAAGGGTTTTTGCATTTACATTTGGTAATTTCGAGCTTTTCGTAGATGGTAAGCCTGTGGAATTTAAGTATAAAAGGACCAAAGAGATAGTCGCTCTTCTTGTCAATAACAGAGGCGCACAGACTACAAATGGCGAGATCATAGCTTCTTTGTGGGAAGATGACGGAGATCCTGATAAGAAGCTCTCATACCTTTGCAATCTTCGTCAGGATCTTCAGAATACCTTTAGAAAACTTAAGCTTGATGGAATAATCCTAAAGCAGCGAGGCAGTATGGCTATAGCCAAAGACAAGATTGAGTGTGATCTTTATGACTGGCTGGATAAAAAGAACGAATCTAAATATAAATATATCGGTGATTATATGAACCAGTACAGCTGGTCAGAGTTCTTCCATGCAGAGCTTGATGAGATAAGTTACGATCTGGAAGAAGTGTGATAGAGTCATAAAATATGTGTGATATTTGTTTTTTTACCAGTTCTAAACAGCTTCAGATGTGCATAAATACTACACTTCTGTTCGTGTGATAAAAGTGTGACAGTTCATCTTATATACTAAGTTCATAAGATAACAAAAGTTAAGAAATGAACGGGAGGAAAGTAAGATGAACGAAGATGCAAAGATGATGGCTGAAAACTCAAGAATGGTAAAGATGGTACTTGCTATAGCAGTAGCAGCAATTGCTTTATATTTATCACTTGGCGGAGATACCTTCGATGAAGATCATAACATACAGCAAAACGAGCAGATAGTAGTTGAGACAACTTATAACGTATCAGAACATAATGCAAGCGAAGCAGAAGCTACAGAAGCTGAGCATATAGAGAACGAAGCAGTAAATGAAGCTCATGAAAGTCTTGAACAGTTTATGCAGATCGCTTGCCCCTTCTGCCATGAGAACTTTTCAGCAGATGTAACCAGAACACATGTAGATTGCCCACACTGTGGACATACAAGTGAATTTGCAGGTTAACAAATATTACATAAGATATATAAAAGTTTGAAGGAGAATATTATGAAAAAGAAAATCGTTATGGTGATGACAGGCATTATGCTTACTCTCACAGCCTGCGGAAGTCAGGGAGTATCAGGTGAGAGTGCTGAAAGCGAAGTATTAAATGAAGAAGCGGCAGTTTTAGACGCATCTGTAAGTAGTGAAGAAACACAAGATGATGCAGAAGATTTAGAAGATTATGATGAGTATGTTGAAGAAGATATAGAATATGTAGAGGATACAGTCCTTTCTACAGATCTTATAACATTAACAATGCCTAATGAATATAAGGGTAAGTATCTTGCATATGTAAATGGCGAAGATATTTCTATTTATGATAAAGAAAGTAATGAAGCCGGATATGGCGGATATGCCTTCTCAGTACATGTAGATCTTAACAATGATATGCTTCAAAGCGGAATGTACAAAAAGATTGGCGAGCTTGAAGCAGATGGTACAACCTACAACGTATGTCTTGGATATCCTTCAGATGTTCAGTGGGACTACACAGTAGGCACAGAGATGCCTGAAAATTATGCGAGCCTTTATAACAACGCAGAGACAATACTTGAGAATGTAACAGCAAACAATGACGGCGTATTTACATATGGAGCAGGAACCAAGGGCGAAGATCTATATGAAGATGTTGTCGCAAAGTATGTAGAAGCTGTAAATAAAGGTTATGATGAAGATAAATTTAAAGAAGAGGGAATGAGCCCTGAGTTCTATGCTGTTACCCAGCTTGAAGAAGGCAATCCTCTTGATATTATAGGCTTTACATACCTGGATATAACACATGATGGTATTGATGAGCTTCTTGTAGGAATAATAGATGAACTCGAGGTAGCAAGTACTGTATATGATGTATATTCAATAGTAGATGGAGCTCCTGCACTTATTACAAGCGGTATGCTTGATAATAAATACTATGCACTTACATATGGCGGACTTGCCAATATATATACAGTCTCAGAAAAGCAGTATGGAATCAATGTTTACAGCCTTGATTATGGCTCAACTAAGCTTTATCGTCAGATTGCTTACAAATATGATGAAAATGAAAATGAAGAGAATCCATGGTTTGTATGTTATGGATCTGATGACGCCTGGGAAGCTATAACACAAGATGACTATAACGAAAGAATAGAAAGCATGGATTCAGAGTATATGAGACTTGACTTCACTGCTTTGGCAGATTTCTAAGATTGATTTATTAGATCGATTTCTTGGATCATAGTAAGTATCATAATCCCTTGTAATTCCTGGACAGATATAGAGCGAGAAGAAAAAGACCTATGGTTTCAGTTGCGTGATATATAAGAGATGTCCAAACTATTCCAACTTCACGTCCCATAAGATACACAGTCTGCATCTGCATGGCGGCGAAAGACAGAAGGAATACGACAAGAATTACAAGGGATGATACTTTTAAAAGGTGATCATTTAAGAAGATTCCGGTAATTACAACGCCAAGAAGTATAGCGGAAAGGATTTCAATATACTTAAACCCGTGAGTCATATTGTAAAGCATGACGAATGTACCGTCCGTCATGCCTTCTCCTATGGATAGCGCTTCCATCAAAATGGCAATGAATCTTCTATACATTATCGAAGTAAAGACATAAATAAGTTCAGCGCCTACAAAAATTACCCCCCACAACTGAAGAAGTCTGTTGACAGAAGAAACTGATAACGAAGGAAGCTTGTCACCAAGAAATTCTTTTTGCAGATCAGCCATATTCTCTCTGTCTCCTTTTTCAACTAAGCTTATATAATGGCTTAGCTTTTTGTAGGTAATATGGAAAATAATGGCAGTTGCTATTATTTGTATAGCGGAAATAACAAGCTGTGAGTGCCATAATAATATGTCCATCATGTCAGGACTAAGTGAGGTGGTATGATCAGCAGCTATGCGAAGTGCACCTTCACAAAAAGCTGCCAGAATTCTTATAATAGCTACTTTCATAATTGCTTTGGACAGGATATGTTTGTTTACGTTAATATACATGGTCTTCTCCGAGAATAGTATTTAGTTAAATTTTATCACAATTTGGTGTGATATTTTTGCGATAAAAGAGTTATTATAGTATATATATGATATAGTTATTATAAGTCAAAAGATTTCCTATATGTTTACATGAAATAACCATTAAAAATATTATAAATCGACATGGAGGCTTTTCTATATGGATTATATAATTTCTGAGCATGTAAAGATTAGAAATATAAATGACGATATAAATAGATTATATGATATTCTCAGTGATTATGGTGATGACATAGGCTTAAAAGATAAGGAATATTTAAAACTTCGTCTTCTTACAGAAGAAGTACTTAGGCTTGTAAAGCAGATCATAGTTACTCGTTCAGTAGAGCTATGGTATGAAGGAAATAGCAGAGTTTCACGCATTATATTAGAAAGTGAAGCAGTTCTTGATGATCGTAAAAAAGTTGAGCTTGGTTCTCTTTCTACATCAGGTACAGTTTATGAAGAGAAAGGTTTTTTTAGAAAACTTATAGATCTTTTTCTGATAGATACCCCTCAAGAAGATACATGGTCATTAAAAGAATATGAAAGACAGATAAAAGCAAAGAGAGAAGAAGATAAATATTCCCTGGAGGCATGGGATGATCTTGAAAGATCTCTTGTTTCCAATCTTGCAGATGATATAGAAATATCAACAAGCAAGGACGTTATAAAAATGGTAGTAACCAAGGATTTTACCGGTTCTCTTTCTTATATTCCATCTTATGCGCTTGAAAAGACTTCAAGACAGATCTTTGTAGGATCAGGCAAGGATATTATTGCAGAACTTGAAAAGGCCGATGATATCATAGAGGAGCTTTCTCTTGATAATAAAAATGCGATACATGCCAAGCTTATATTTGAAGAGACACTTGGAATGCTTAAAGGCATGACAGATAACTATAAGGCTGTTATCTGGCTTGAAAAGTACAAGAAGAGTTATTGCTTAAAGTTTGTTGCCAAGACACAGATGGATTACGGCAAAAAGCAAGAGCTTTTATCCGTATCGACTGATAAAAAGAATTCCAGCATAAAAGGCGTTATGGACAAGATTGGAGACATGATCCAAAACGAGATTCTTGGCTATGAGAATGCAACTAAAATGGCCCAGGAATATGGCGGCGTATATCTTGATTATAATGCAATGGGAAGATATAGCAGTGTTGAAGGTCTTCCGGAATATGGAATGATGTGGTCACTAAATGATTATAGAGAATGCCTTGATGATATAAATGGCGGTGACTCATCTGTGACTGAAGATTCTAAATTTGCCTGGGATGAACTTGAAAAATCTATTGTTGCTAATATCGCAAACGATATACTCGTAGGAGTTAAGGGCGATAATATAGAAATGACAATCATATGCAAAATGAAATAACAAGTACTGAAAGGAGAAACACACATTATGAAAATTAATCAAAGTAAGGCAGGAAGTGAACTCACAATAGGGCTTGAAGGAAGACTTGATACATCTACAGCGCCAGAATTGGATGAAGCCCTTAAAAGTGCACTTGAAGGAGTAACCAAGCTTTCTTTTGATCTTGAGAAGCTGGAGTACATTTCATCTGCAGGACTTCGTGTTCTTCTTACAGCTCAAAAGACCATGAACAAGCAGGGAAGCATGGTTGTAAAGAACGTAAGCGAAGATGTTAAAGAAATCTTTGAAGTAACAGGTTTTACAGACATTTTGAGTATCGAATAATGAACGGGCAATTAAAAATTGAAGCGACACTTGAGAATCTGGATACGGTCAATTCCTTTGTAGAAGAGAAAATGGAAGAGGCCGGATGCAGTATGAAGCTTATAATGCAGATGAATCTCGTTGTAGAAGAGATTTATGTCAATATAGCGCATTATGCTTATGGGAAGCTTGATCCTGAAGGTAATATTATTCCTGATACCGGAACAGGACCTGCTGAGATTATTTTTGATTCAGATGATCAAAGTGTAAGGCTCACCTTCATTGATGAAGGAATAGAATATAATCCTTTAGCCAAAGAGGACCCTGATATCACTTTGTCTGCTGCAGAAAGGCAGATCGGGGGTCTTGGCATTTTTATGGTCAAAAAAATGGTTGATGATGCTTTATATAAACGTGAAGATGGTAAAAATATTTTTACCCTGACCAAAAAGATGACAGGTTAGAAACTGATCGGTATCTTAAAGCAAAATAGTTATTAGAAATCTCCAGAGTCCTTAATACTACAGTTTCTCTGGAGATTTTTTATTTCTGCTTTGTTTGGAAAGAACGATCATGTCAACATGTTCTAAAACTTCTATGTCTTCCAGAAGACGGATCATTCTGTAAACTGTAGCTGCGCCAATGGTACTGTCTTTGGTAACAACCTTATGATAGATTTCCTTACAGGAACATTTGTCACTACGAAGAATAATATCTATTATAAGTTTTCTCTGTTTTGTAATTCTGAATCCCTTTTCTTTTAAAAGAGATAAGACATATTTATCGCTCATAGTCATCCCCAATCCGTTACCTATTGCTAACAAAATTATAACAAATGAGCTTCTTGTTAGCAATGGGTAACGCAAGGCTTGAGGAAATTAATTCAAAAAAAAATAATATTTTTAAATTTTTTTAGTTTCAAATAAGGTTTATAATATAAAATAGTCCCTGTAAGATAAATCTGTGTTCACAATTCTTGATGACATTTATCTTGCAGCGAATGAAAACTCGTAAATAGTTTGCGAATGGTAGCTCGCGTTATAAGATACTCCACTGCGAATGGTAGCTCGCAATATAAAAAACTCCACGAAACTAATAATTTAATATTTTATGGAGGAACAAAATATGTTCAGGAAATTTGCAACGTCACTACTAACAGCAGCAATGGTGATCTCGCTTGTGGCATGCGGAAGCACACAAAGCCAGTCAGAAACAACTTCAGAAACAGAAATAAGTACAGAGACAGCACAGACTGATAATACACAGGAAGTTGAAAGTACAGAAGAAGCATCTGTTGAGAGCTCAGATACAGAAGCTGCAGACACAGAAACTACGGAAACATCTGTCTCTCTTGGAGCGGTAGCCAATGATCTTGCAGAAGATGAGGAAGCACTTGTAGATACATATGCAGACCTTTTCGAGCAGCTTACTTATACAGATGAGGAAACAGGACTTTCGATTACTTACAACTTGTATCTTCCTGAAGGATATGATGAATCACAGGAATATCCTATGGTTGTATTTATAGGTGATTCAAGCTGTGCAGGAACAGACGCAACATATTCTCTTACTCAGGGAAGAGGCGGTCTTGTATGGGCAACAGAAGAATGGCAGAGCGCTTATCCTTCAATTGTAGTAGTTCCTACTTATCCGGAGACAATTCTTGATGATCACGGAAGCTATACAACAACAGAATATGTAGAACTTACTAAGAGATTCATTGATTATATGACAGAAGAGTATTCTGTAGATTCAGACAGAATCTATGGAACAGGTCAATCAATGGGATGTATGACAACACTTATACTTGCATCTGAGTATCCTGATCTTTATGCAGCATGTATGTTTGTAGATGGTCAGTGGGATATCAGCCTTCTTGAAGGCCTCGAAGGTCAGACATTTGTATACTTTGCAGCAGAAGACGACACTAATGCATGGAACGGAATGCAGGAAGTAATGAGCATGTTCGATGAAGATTCTATTGAATATACTTATGCACAGTGGGACGGAACATGGTCAGTAGATGAACTTTCAGAAGCAGCTACAGAACTTTTTAGTGGTGAAAGCACAAATGCATATTTTATCTCATGGGCATCAGGCACTATTGATGCAAGCACAGGTAACAGTGCTGCAGGTAGCGGTGATATGGGCAGCATGTCAGGAGGATTTGGTGGACCTTCTTCATCTGAAGATTCAAGCAGTGAAGATTCTTCACAGGAATTTACACTTCCTGAAGATGGAAGTGCTCCTGAAGGAATGAGCGGCGATTTTGCAGGACCTTCAGATTCAGAATCAGGTGAAATGAGCGGCGATATGTCATCCTCAGGAACAGACAGCTCAGCTTATCACATGGCATCCTTTGACTATGCGTATAACTGCGTTGCAGTAATGGAATGGTTGTTCCAGCAGACTAATGAATAAAGATATAAAGTTACATTGGAATGTAGATTGAACATATACATGTAAATAAAAAACAAGTAGAGGTGTTCCTATAGTTATTTATAGGAACACCTCTATTTTATGACTGTTATCATTTAGTTCTACGGTATTTGCTATTATGTTCTATGATATTTATCATTTAGTTTTACGATATTTGTTAATACATTCTATGGTATTTGTCATTTCGCCCTACAGTATTTGGTATTAGAAGTCATGCCTTATAGTACTCTATTAAACGGCTTATGCCGTCAATTACAAGTATACCGCCTACACTTACGGCATAGGTTGTGATAGTAGCCTGAGGTGATACGAATTCAAAAAGTCCTAATATGACAAAAATGGGCATTTCTATCCAGTAACGTGCTCTGACCAATTTGGGCATATTTTTATTGCTTTTAAGTACACAGGCACAGTTATATGACCACATCAGGAATACTACTCCCAGAAATATATTGCTGAATATGAATAACGCATGTTCTTTAAAATATATAAACTGGCAGATAAAAAAGGCGATGATGGTTATAAATACCATTGTCCTTTCCTGATAGAGATTCCATTTGGAAAGATACAAATGATATAGTGTTCTT
>NZ_JAILQF010000413.1 GCF_024699075.1 Butyrivibrio sp. | reverse complement strand
CAATGTTGCAGATACTCTTCATGTAAGCTTTAAGTATGAAGCTGGCAATAAGCCATTCCTTCACCCTTACAGAACAGCTAAGATTCTGTGCGATGGCGTTGAAGTAGGTTACCTTGGACAGATCACATATGAGATCCAGGATTCAGAGGATATGAGAGTACCTGCATATGTAGCTGAGATCGATATGGACGCTCTTTCTAAGTATTATGAGAACGTACCTTCATTCGTTCCGCTTTCTAAGTTTGATAAGCAAAAGCGTGACCTTGCTCTAATCATGGACAAGACCACAACCTGCGGCGAAGTAGAAGAAGCTATCTATTCATCCTGTAAGTATGTAACAGATGTTAAACTCTTCGACGTATATGAAGGACTTCCAATTCCTCCTACAAAGAAGAGCATGGCATTCACAATAACCTTCACTCCTAAGGATGAAGAGCTTACAGATGAAGTAATAAGCGGATATGTAGACAAGATGCTCAGAAAGCTTCAGTTCACAATGGGAATTGAGCTTAGAAGCTAAGTAGTACTTAAAAGAAGCTATAATAATAAAAAAATTATAAGCTGATTATTAAAAAAAGCTGATTATTTCCAAATTCTATTGTTGAAGTGGGAAATAATCAGCTATAATATTGAGCTGTAAAAGAGTGAAATTAATATAATTCCTGAATAAGGGTGTTCAAGGATAAGGAAATGGATTAATATAGTTCAATTTTTGACGTAAGAGTCAAAAGGGTTTTTTGACTTCTGCTACGTTTATCGAATATCTGTTTCCCTGATTAATAAGTATCTCAATATTTAGTATTAAAATATTGAGTATTTATTTAAATAAGTATCTATTGAAATCCAGTTTTTTCGGGTTTCTGATAATAATCTTAATTGTATTTTTTAAGGAGTGTGATAATATGCTTAAAACAAATGCGTGGAATACGTATAACAAGACACAGCTTAAAGCTGTAGAGAAGTTAGCAACTGATTACAAAAACTTCCTCGATAACTCTAAGACAGAGCGTGAAGCAATTGATACTATCGTTAATGAGATCGAGGCTGCAGGATACAGAGAGCTGAGTACTCTTATAGGCGGCAAGACCAAGCTTAAAAAGGGTGATAAGGTTTACAGTGTATGGATGAACAAGTCCATCGTTATGTTCCAGATTGGTTCTGACCCACTTGAAAAGGGTCTTAATATCCTTGGTGCCCACATCGATTCTCCTCGTGTAGATGTTAAGCAGAATCCTCTTTTTGAGAAGGAAGGAATCGGATACTTTGATACACACTACTATGGCGGAATCAAGAAATACCAGTTCGTAGCTATGCCACTTGCTCTTCACGGAGTTGTTGTTAAGAAGGACGGCACAACAGTTCAGCTTAATGTCGGTGAAGATGAGGACGATCCGGTATTCTTCTTCTCAGATCTTCTGATCCACCTTGCTGCAGAGCAGATGGACAAGAAGGCTGCAAAGGTTATCGAGGGTGAAGCTCTTGATCTTATCGTTGGAAGTAGACCACTCATGGTTCCCGGTAAGGCTAAGAAAGAAACTAAGGCTGATTCCAAGCTTACTGATGGTGAGAACTATGCTATAGATTATGTAAAGCAGGAGATCACAGATTCTATTGATGCAAGCCATGCTGTAAAGAGAGGCGTAATGGCTATCCTCTATGATCTTTATGGTATCGAGGAAGAGGACTTCATCTCAGCTGAGCTTGAGATCGTTCCTGCAGGTAAGGCTAGAGATGCAGGATTTGACAGATCCATGATCCTTGGCTATGGTCATGATGACAGAGTATGTGCTTATCCTTCTATGAGAGCACTTCTTGAAACTAAGGATCTTAAGAGAACAGGATGCTGCATCCTTGTTGATAAAGAAGAGATTGGATCAGTTGGAGCAACAGGTATGCAGAGTAAGTTCTTTGAAAATGCTGTTGCAGAGCTTATGAACCTTACAAAAGAGGGCTACAATGATCTTGCACTTAGAAGATGCCTAGCAAACTCCTGTATGCTTTCTTCAGACGTAAGCGCAGCTTATGATCCTACATTTGCAGCAAGCTTTGAGAAGAAGAACGCAGCACTTCTTGGCGGCGGTCTTGTATTCAATAAGTTTACAGGTGCTCGTGGAAAGAGCGGCTCTAACGATGCTAATGCAGAGTATCTTGCAGCTATCAGAAGAGTATGCGATGACAACAAGATCGTATACCAGACAGCTGAGCTTGGTAAGGTAGATGTTGGCGGCGGCGGAACAATCGCATACATCCTCGCACTTTATGGAATGAACGTTGTTGACTCAGGTGTTGCAGTTCTTAACATGCACGCTCCATGGGAAGCAATCTCCAAGGCTGACCTTTATGAGTCACTTCGCGGATACAAGGCATTCCTTGCAGATATGGATCTTGTATATTGATTATATGTTTAGATAGAAAAAGAGCGTCTGAATGATATTATTCAGGCGCTCCTTTTTCATGCCATATTGAGTTTTTGTTTTAGTGCTTCCTGTAAGACTTTCGAAACATTTATGTGATGTTCTTCGACGGCCTCGTTGAGCCAGAATGGAATGCTGACATTACGCCTGACAGTTCTGTTTTCCATCTTTTTCCGATATGAGTCTATATCTACATCTACTAAAGTAATGTCGGAAACACCGTCTTCACAGAACATTCCTTTGGAGACATCAATATCATTTATGGAACTTGATGCAGGAATATCAGCATTTTCTTTATCATAACAGTAGCAACCAATGTAATCCCTTGCCATATGGATAGCATCAGCAAGGCCGTGTCCTTCAGTCATACCATTAAGATCAGGTATTTCTATAAGATAGGTATCTTTATCATCATGTGTACAAGTTAAAAT
>NZ_JAILQF010000401.1 GCF_024699075.1 Butyrivibrio sp. | reverse complement strand
TGCGGTGATGAGTGGTATGATAATCACTTCGAAGTTATCAGATTCTTTGAAGATCTTCTGATCAAGTATCCGGGTAATTATAGCTGCCTCTACGCACTTTTAGAGAACCTCATTGCAGATGGCAGGTACGATGAGGCGCTTCCATACATTGAGCAGATTAAAAAGGCTAAGAAGAATCATCAATACCTTTTGTATACTGGAGACGTAGCATTTGGAAAAGGACATACAGAAGAGGCAAAAGAAATCTGGGAAAAGATGATCAAAGAATTTCCTGATATCTGGCAGGCGCACTGCTGTCTTGGTGATGGATATGCAAAACTTGGAATGTATGACGAGGCTATTGCAGCATATGAAAAGTCTTATGACATGCAGAAAAAGCCAAGAATTGTCGAAGGTCTCTGCTCTATGGCGCAGCTCCACGAAGCACATAAGGAATATGATAAGGCTATCAAGGATTATCAGAGACTAATTGATAATTTAAAAGAGGATTATGATGTAACAGATGGCGAACAAGTTGACAGATATGTCAGAGAGATAGCCAGGTTAAAGGGAATAAAAAAGAGTAATTGACATTAAGACTGTAATGCGTACAAAATGGTAATACGCGTTACAGTCTTTCTGCACGCAGTGCTAAACGGGCAGATGACGAATGGTTTGAGTATAAAATTAGTAATAAAAAAGAGTGAGGTATAAAATGAAAATAAAAAGATTAACTGCATCTTTTATAATATCAGCTATGGTCATTGGAACAGTTGGATGCTCAGATAAAATAGAACTTTCAAATGATTCATATGAAAATGATAGTACAGATCAGGTTACAGAAGACTTATCTGCAACTGAAGAAGCAGAAGAAAATGAAGAGATTGAAGAAAACGAAAAAGCTATAGAAGTAGAGGAGAAGGATAATCCGGAAGCTGATGAAGAGGCAGATGAAGATAATTCTAAAGAATCTGATAAAACAAGGGAAGATGATTCCGCAGAGTCTGATGAAGCACAGGTGAACGAGGAAGACGATTTTAATGATTTCGTCGAAGTGTCATTTGAGCATGTAGACTATCCTGAGGTTGATGATGATAAGCCTGACTACAGCGGCATTTATTGTTCAGAAGGCTTTTCAACAACATACGGATATTGTGAGCTTATCAAGCAGGAAGATGGTTCATATTATTGCGAAATATTTGAATACAGAGCGTATACTTTTGAAGGAGAGGCTAACTACAAGTCAGATAATCTCCTTGAGTTTAAAGATGATTATAGCGAAGGAACAATTACAATCGAAAATGATAGCGTGACTGTATCTGTGAATTCAGGCGGCTCAGAAAGCGAGTATGTTTATGACTCACAAAAATACGAAATGCCTGAAATAGATGAATATACAGGAGTCTATACTTATACCACTAAAGATGACGAGCTTGTGACTATCACAGTGGGATATGACGATAACAGAGTGCCATTTGTTACTGTAGAAAAAGGTGAAGAAACTGTATCTTTTGAGCATATGCCATCTGATCGTGGTATTTGGATTCTTGAAGACGCACTTTACGGTAATATCCTCTATGCAAGCATCGAAGATGAAGCCTGGGCTCCTGATTCGGAAGTATTTTCTTTTACCCGAAATTATAGCGGAGATAAATACGTAGTTATAAATCTGGGTGGCGATAAGCCTATGGTATATTACAAGACCTATGAACCAGTAGTTATGCATTAAACAAAAGAAGCAGAAGGAGACTTTAATGTTATGGCAATTACTTATTCACAGCAGATCCCGGACTTGCAGACATATTATGATTTAAGGAAATCGGTAGATTGGAACAACTTCTGCCCTGAGCAGTCAGAAAAAGCAATCAGTAATAGCGTTTACTTTATATTAGCCAAAGATGGCGATCTTCCTGTAGCCATGGGAAGAGTTGTTGGAGACGGAATGTATTTTACCATAGTTGATGTAGTAGTAAGACCTGAGTATCAGGGACAGAAGATCGGATCTACTATCGTGAACAGGCTTGTGGAGCTTATTCAGGCAGAAGCTCCCAAAGGCGCAAGGCTCAGCATTCAGCTCATAGCTGCGCAAGGCAAGGAGCAGTTTTATGTAAAGCAGGGATTCAAGATCCTTCCACACGAGAACTGTGGACCTGCCCTTAGAAAAGTAATATATACGTGACAAATGACAAAAGTATTCAAAAGGTAATTATTGGAGGAGTGAAAGTGACTTATAAGGAAATCTTTAATGAAGTTGTAAGTATTATGAAGAAAGATTCTTCTACATGTGAAGATATGGGAGCTGGGGATTATCGTAAGTATGAAGCTATGATCATGGATGATATGTCTGATGAGGAATTTACTTATGTTGTAAAGAAGTACCTGGCAACATTTGGCATGGAAGGCCATCTGTCTTTTAATGACACGAGCATGGGAAAACTGGGTTTTCAGGTGATGCGTTATGAGAATGCACTATATGTTACAGAAAGTGCAAGTGACTCTCAGCTTCACTTTAAGGATAAGATCATAGAAATTGACGGTAAAACGATTGAGCAGTGTGCGGCAGAAAACGAAGAGTTTCTAATGGGAGAAACTAATGAAAGGCAGGGCTGCTTGTGGAATCAGATACTTCTTTTTGCCAAAACTGTTACTGTAGTAAAAGATGGAAAACTTTCAGAAGTAACGTTAAAAAGAGTAGCGGATTATTCTGTAGACAATAAGTATAGCTATCGTGATCTGGGCAAGGGTACGCTATATATAAAGCTTCTTGATTTTACTGATGAAGGAGCTATTAGAAATCTTTATCATGAATGCAATGATCTTTTGAACAGCTGTGAGAATCTGATCGTTGATGTACGAGATAACGGAGGAGGAACAGATACAGCTTTTTTCCCATTATTTGAGTATTGTTATCCTTCAGATAAGAAATTGGATGACTACATTCCTAAGCAGCCGCCTATGGCAATAAACTATTCCTTGCGTAATTGCGATGCCAGATTAAAACTTCTGGATGAGCTTTTCAAAGGTGAAATACCTGAAGATATCCGTCCCGCAGTTGAAAATATGAAAAATAATCTGCTCAAATACCGAGGCCAGGGAATGGTTGTCGATGAATCAATGGACGATGAGACCGGAATTGGTGACATTGTAGGACGTGCTTTACCACATAAAGTCTGGATCATAACAGATCAGAATTGCGGATCTTCCGGTGATGCATTTGTATATGACATGTCATTTTCTCCTAAGGTTACAGTAGTTGGAAGACCAACTCTTGGTATCATTGATTATTCAAATTGTTCAGTGGAGACATGGGAACACTTCAAAATGGTTTATCCTACTTCTCGAAGCGGTGCTCTTGATCTTGGTGAGGGAACCGGCCACAAGGGAGTTCCGGTGGAACATTATATTCCTTGGACGCCGGAACATTTGGAAAGAGACGTGGATTTAGAATACGTGTTGGAACAGATATAATCTTGGGAACCCGGAATAAGTAACATAAGAACTGGTGTAGATAACCAAGAATTAGATTCCCTTAAGAAGATAGTCGAGGATAATTGTTCCGATATCGAAGCGAATGAAGAAATACCAAGTGAACTTTTAGACAGGTTTAATTGAAGTACTCTTTATAATCCAAATAAGTTGGCAAGAGAATGTATATAAGTATCTATATGATGTAAGGAAATGATATGGCAATAAGACAAGCAACAATTTCAGATGTATCTCGCATAGCAGAGTTGATAGTTACAAATTATCGTACTAATTTTTATCCTATCTTTAAGTACGATGCATTCTATTTTGGCGAGTTAAATGTTCTTGATACAGCGAAAGAATATTTGGATAATCCGGATATTCTAAATAATACCTATGTTTATGATGATGGTGTAGTAAAAGGCATGATAAGGCTTGATGACAGGCAGATCGTAAAATTGTTTGTAGAGCCGCAGTTCCAGAGCCAGAAGATTGGCGCTAATCTAATTACCTTTGCAACCCAGGAAAAGGATGCAGACTGGCTTTGGGTTCTTGAGCAAAACAAAAGAGGAATTGCTTTTTATAAACGCAACGGATTTGATTTTACAGGAGAAAAAATGCTGGAAGATGATTATGTTTCTCTCCTGAAAATGAAGCTTCAGAAATAGATATATATTAAGAACAATACAATTAATCATATTAACTGTTTACGTTAGAAAGGCAGACTAAAGCTGATGTATTAAGGCTCATAGGAGAATATATGTTATTTAAAGAGATATCTGTAAAAGACAAGCTTGGAAGAACTGTAACTTTTAGAAATGCAAGGGAAGAAGACTCTGAAGATCTTATAAAGTATTTAAAGAAGACGAGCGCAGAGACTCCGTTCCTTATCAGAGAACCGGATGAGATCACCATTACCAGGGAAAGTGAAGAGAAGTTTATTAAGGCTAAACTGGATGCGGAGAGAGAACTAATGCTATTAGCCTTTATTGATGGCAGGCATATTGGCAACTGCTCTCTTATGTCCATAGCTCCTTATAGAAGATATAGTCACAGATGCGAAGTCGCAATTGCACTATACAAAGAATACTGTGGATGCGGCATTGGTAAAATAATGCTGCAGACTGTCCTTGACGTTGCAAAGAGTGCAGGCTATGAGCAGGCGGAGCTTGAAGTTATGGCTGAAAATAAAGACGCTGTTGCTCTGTACGAGAAACTTGGATTCGAGAAGTATGGTACATTTCCAAATAATATGAAATATGCAGATGGAACTTATATGGATGCGTACTGGTTGATGAAGAAGCTGTAAAAGCTTGCATTGGGATCTGCACAGGAGTAGACGAAAATGGAGTATAAGTTTGCAACAAGGGAAGAATTATCTGTAGAAGAAACAGTGCAGACAGTTATTTCTGAATTAGAAGAGTATACTGGCTGGAAATATTTAAAGAGTCAAAGATGTCTTAAGAAAAAGGTCAAGGACATAGAACTT
>NZ_JAILQF010000383.1 GCF_024699075.1 Butyrivibrio sp. | reverse complement strand
ATATTCTTCAATTTCTTCATTTGAAAATTTCATGCAATACTCATTATAATTATTGCTCATTGAAATGTTCCTTTCACCAATTGATTTATTGGATATTTTGATAGATTCCGCTGTTAAGCTCGCCTATAATTATTGATTTATATAACGATTTGTTATATAATAATAGAACAAATAAGGGCTGGTCGAAAGACCCAGGTCCATCATGGGCGGGGAAGTTCCCCGCCATTTTTTATGGGAGCAACTTCATGAAAGAACTAAGTATTTTCATTGATGAATCAGGTGATTTTGGAGAGTATTCCAGTCATTCACCATATTATATAATTACAATGGTTTTTCATGACCAGTCGGTCGATATTTCCAATGACATAGCAAAGTTAGATACAGAATTAGATTATCTCGGCCTACATGATTTATGTATTCATACTGGCCCAATCATTAGGAAAGAAGAAATATATAAGGATATGACATTAGCTGAGCGACGACGAATATTTAATAAAATGGTAGCATTTGTCCGTCAATTGGATATTTATTATAAATCATTTTATATAGAGAAAAAACATGTCAATGATCCTGTTGAAGCTGCAGGTAAACTTGCAAAACAAATTGCAAGTTTTATTAGAGGGCATTATAACGACTTTTTGGCTTCAGACGATGTAAAGATTTACTATGATAATGGACAAGTCCAAGTTAGCAAAATACTAGCTTCGGTTTTCAGTGTGCTACTTCCTAATCCAATTTATAGGAAAGTTCTTCCAAAAGATTATAAATTGTTTCAGGTCGCAGATTTATTATGTACTTTTACATTAATAGATTTAAAAATAAACGATAATCTTTACTCTAAGTCAGAAGAGTACTTCTTCGGAAATAGAAGAGATTTTAAAAAGAACTATCTTAAAAAATTACAGAAAAAAGAATGGCTGTAATATAAGCTGTATTGATTATCACCAGATTTTACTGCTTCCAAGAGTTACACCTGGAACATCATAAGAGACATCTTGCCCTGTATAAGCTCTCTTATCACAAGGCCATTATCCATTTTCTGCTTGGCAGTAAGCTTTACAAGTTTATCTATAGGATATATTTTTTCAGTATACTTATCTTCTACGCCGTCTTTATGAGGGCTAGCAAGAACAGAACATCTAAACCTCATCCTGAGCTGCCTGCACACTCTATAGTCAAAGCCCTCATCAGTCATAAAATAGAAATGGCTTTCTATAGTTGCACTCTTATCAATTTCCTTTGCTATATATTTTTCAATGATTGTCTTGAATTTAAATGGTATAAAGGGCGATGCCATAAGCTCGTCATAGCTGTATCTGGCTCCAATATAGTACTTTTCAAAATCCTGCATTACATATTTAAAGTCTTCTTCGTTATGTACAAGCATCCAATTCTCCTGACGCAAAAATATAAACACTATTGTTTGAAACTATAAAGAACTATTGTGACTAAAATTACGAAACACGCAGTAAATGCGTGTTTCTATAATCATCACTTTTAAATTCATTATTTATGATATAACTTCTGGCTTTCATAATGAGCTTCACAAGTAAGGTTCACGCCAAGCTTCTTGAATACAGTCTCATCAACCTGTGACAGGATAACTGAGCTGTGTGCTTCGCATCCCTTAAGATCCGGGATGTGCTCAAGAGCCTTTCTTGCATTCTCATTATTAACAGCTGTCACTGACAGCGCGATAAGGATCTCATTAAGATGAAGAAGTGAAGAATGATCGCCAAGGCAGTCACTCTTAAGCTTCATGATAGGCTCAATGAAATCCGGAGGGATCAGTTCTACACTATCTTCTATTCCTGCAAGCTCTTTAAGTGCATTGATAAGAAGAGCTGAAGATGCACCAAGAAGTACAGATGTCTTACCTGTAAGTATCTTTCCATCAGGAAGTTCCATAGCTGCTGCCGGAGCGCCTGTCTGATCAGCCTTAAGGTTAGCTGCTGCAACTACAGGTCTGTCAGCTGTTGTAATACCTGCTTTATTCATAAGAAGCTCGATTCTGCGAACAGGATCCATTCCGGCATTACCTTTACGATATTCGCAAAGAGCCTGATAGTATCTTCTGATGATCTCCTGATTAGCAGCTGCTGATACAGCCTCATCATCAAAGATGCACTTGCCGGCCATGTTAACACCCATGTCTGTAGGAGACTTATATGGTGAACTTCCGGAGATCTTCTCAAACATAGCATTAAGTACAGGGAATACCTCTATGTCACGATTGTAGTTAACTGTAGTCTCACCATAAGCTTCAAGATGGAAAGGATCTATCATGTTAACATCATCAAGGTCAGCTGTTGCTGCCTCATATGCAAGGTTTACAGGGTGATTAAGAGCAAGGTTCCAGATAGGGAATGTCTCGAACTTGGCATATCCGGCCTTCACACCTCTCTTATTCTCATGATAGAGCTGTGACAGGCATGTAGCCATCTTGCCGCTTCCTGGTCCCGGAGCTGTGATGACAACAAGTGGATGAGTTGTTTCGATATAATCGTTTCTACCAAAACCTTCGTCACTAACGATAAGTGATATATCAGAAGGATAATTCTCAATAGGATAGTGTCTGTATACTTTAAGGCCGAGGGCTTTGAGTTTTTTCTCATAAGCTATGGCAGAAGGCTGCTCTGCAAATCTTGTAAGAACAACAGATCCAACATACAAACCTTCCTCGCGGAATGCATCAGCAAGTCTTAAAAGGTCCATATCATAAGTGATACCAAGATCGCCTCTTACTTTGTTCTTCTCGATATCTGCAGCGTTGATAGCAATAACGATTTCAGCCTGATCCTTAAGTTCTTTTAACATAGTGATCTTACTGTCAGGATGGAAGCCGGGAAGTACTCTGGAAGCGTGGAAATCATCAAAAAGTTTACCACCAAATTCCATATAAAGCTTGCCGCCAAACTCGCTTATACGCTTGCGAATCTGCTCGCTTTGCATTTTAAGATACTTGTCATTATCAAAACCAATCTTGTTCATAAAGAATCTCCTGCCTCTGCGAAATATTTACACAATACAAGAAAACATTTTAACGCTGAAATACAATGCATTTCAAGTATTTTTTCCATCATATTGATTATCTTTATATATGCTGTGATCACCGCTTATGGTATCAGACGATGAGAGTAGTATCTGCTTTACAACCTTGTCAAGATCACGTCTTATAATGTAAAAATAGACTTCTGCAAGGCTCTTATAAAGCTGCTCTATGCCATAATTCTGGATATATCTTGTCCAAAGCTTTACTGTAGACTTTTTGAAACCTTCAGTAATCATGGGCACTATTGAATTGCCGCTTAAGACCGCAAGTTCATGATAATAATCATAAGTAAGAAGGGCCGCCTTTTCAGGCTCTTTCTCTTCAAGGATCTTGTCTATGAGTTTACCAAGACTATTAATCTCTTCATCGGAAGCATTTTTTATGATACGCCTGCAGGCAAGCATCTCCATACCACATCTTAGTTCAAGAAGAGATTCTATTTCGCGCTGCTGAAGATCGAATTCTGCTCCCATGATAGCTTCAAGAGTATGAATATTACCATTTTTTCTGAAATCATCAACAAAGACTCCTTGCCTTGGAACGATGACAAGAAGTCCTTTTTCTTCAAGTTCTTTTATGATATCAGTGCACATATTCCTGCTGATACCCATATTTTTGGCCAGCTCCCTCACAGGAGGAAGCTGGTCATCAGGCTTAAGCTGGCCTGTTAGTATCATTTCAGTTATACGGGAAGTTACAATATCTCTTGGCGATCTTTTATTATCCATTGATATCTTCCTTGGATTTGCCCTGATCATTTGCAGCTGTGCTTATATTTACAGGATCATCAGTTTTTACACCAGCGTTTGTATTTACAGGATCATCAGTTTTTACACCTGCATTTACATTTACAGGATCTTCAGTTTTTACACCTGCGTTTGTATTTACTTTACTATTATACAATCTTTCCTGCTTTTTAGCTTTGCTTTTCTTATTATGCTTTACAAGTTTTACAATGATGACGATTATTACTACAAGAAGGATGATCTGTGGAAGATTTATAATAACAGCTATAATGAATTCTACTATGAATTCACCTGTACTCTTAAGACTTGTTGTAAATCCGTCTTTGATTCTTTCAAATGCAGACTTTTGCTCAGTAACAGTAAGGTCGTCAGGCTCAACTTCTCTTAATGTAAGATATATTGTACTGTAATCTATTTTGTTATCATATACTCTGAGCTGTGATTTTATAGAATCTATCTGATACTGCACATCTGTAAGCTGAGACTGGATGGTTATTATATCTTCCATATTCTCTGCGCTATCCATAAGCCTTTGAAGAGCCTCTTTTTCTGACTCCAAAGCTTCCTGGCGTGCAACCATATCTGTATATGTAAGTGTTACATCTTCGACATTCTTATTTTGGCTGGTAATATTGGTTATGCTATCTACATCCTCAAGAAAGCTGTCAAGCTTGTCCTCAGGTATACGAATTGTATAGTCGGCATAGTGAAGATCACGATACTTCTCATTGTAATAATATCCGCCACTCACAGAGATGCTGCTTGACTCAACATAGCCGCCAAGTTCAGCTGTCTTTGATTCAACCCATGTTATTGTATCCTCAAAGTTGATTGTCTCTGCACTGATTCTGGATGTAGTAATAAGCTTTCTGTCAGAAACCTGAGAAGATTCATCTACTTCAACTGTAGTCTGGGAATCAGTGCCATTGGAATCAGCAACCTCCATACTGTCATACTCTGCACCCATACTAACATCTGATTCGATAGCTTCTTCATAAGTATAGGATGTGCTCTCTTTTGATGAGCCCCCACATCCTGTAACTATAAGAGCAAGTGCCAGAGCTGCTGCTGCATTAAATCCTGTTCTAAATTTTTTCATAATAATCCTCCAAAAATGTTTTGCTGGTTTGGGTCTCCATTATATATAACGGAATGACTCTTTAATCCGTCACATTTTTTTTGAACTTTTCTAAAAAAAATTTTGATTCTCACTTAGCTTTTATGACATCTTTTTTCCAAAGGCCGGTAAAATACAGAGCAAAAAGTATTGCCGCTGAACTTGCATTAGATACAACAACTGAATACCATACAGATTCTACTCCCATATGAAGTATATTCTGACAGAAGAAAAGTGTTGCAAATCTAAATACCCAAAGCCTTGATGCATCTACTATAACAGTGATAAGTGTATGCCCGCTTCCCTGGAATATTCCCATGGTGACGTTATAAAAGGCATTGGTCCAGCACCAGAATGACATAAGGCACAAAAAGTCAGTTGCAAGACTTACTACCTGATCATCTGATGTAAGAGTTCTTATCATAAACTCTGCTATAGGACGTCTTGAAAGGATAAGGCCGGCAATAAGCAGATACACAAAGGCCATTTTAAGAGCTATTCTGTAAGCCTTGTCAGCTCTCTTCTTGTTGCCTGATCCTATATTAAGGCCAACAATAGTACTGATTGCAGATCCTATGCCATTATTGGGCAGTGTGATAATCGAATTGATCTTATTGCCAAGACCATAGGCAGTAGTTGCTATCATGCCATATGCCTGAACACTTTTACTCATAAGAAGAAATCCAAACTGCATTGTACTGTGCCCTATGGCTGTAGGAAGTCCTATTTTTATTATACTTAAAAGCTTCTCCTTCTCAAATCTAAAGCCTTTAAAATGAAGCGTTATTACCTGATCTTCTCTTGTAAGAGTATATAAAGCAATAATAGCACCCGGAAGCTTTGCAAACAGAGTAGCAAATGCTGCACCGGCGATTCCAAAATGTAGTACCACCATAAGAAGCGGATCCATTACAAGATTGACTGCTGCTCCTATAAGGTTCAAAAGCATAGGGCGCACCGAATCGCCCTGAGCCTGATGAACAGATGAATATATATTGATCATATACAAAAGAGGCATATCGAGTATGACGATCCTTATGTAAATAAGTGAATAATCATACTGAAGTCCTGTAGCACCAAGCCATGCAACAAGAGGTGGTGATATGATAAAACAAAGTATTGCACATATTACTGAGAAAATAAGTGTCGAAATACAGATATGATCTGCCATATTCGAGGCCTCTTTGTCCTTATGTGCTCCAAGATACTGAGCTATAAGAATAGAGCCTGCAACCGTAATACCTGATCCAAAATTCTGAAGTATTGACTGAAAAGGTGATACAAGCGTTATTGCTGACTGATACTCAGTACCAAGTACTCCAAGCCAGTAGGTATCTGTAAGATTATAAAGCGACTGTATGAAACTGTTGATCATAACCGGAACTGAAAGCATCAGAACCGCACGATATATATTACCGTTTAAAACTATATTTCTTTTATCTTCACTTAACTTCTTAGCCACAACAACTTATTCCTATCTATTTATTATTCAATAATTCTATTTTTTATATAAGTAATCATTATTACATGATTCTATTCTTTATATTAGTAAGCATTATTACATGATTCTACTCTTTATATTAGTAAGCATTATTACATGACTTTATGCCTTAGTAAACAGTATTTCATAATCGCTTTAAGTTTATACAAGCGGTGCTACTATTCTTAGAGCGCACTGGCTTATTCGAAGCGGAACGCTTCTGTGCGAATGATACATATCAGTAACTTCATTTGATACTTCGAACATTTTGACAAAATCGACTTCTATATCTTTAATAGCATTACACTTGTAAAGATATACGCCATCTTCAAAATGTAGATACAAGGATCTGAAGTCAAGATTAAGTGTTCCAACCGTCGCACACTCGCCATCTGCAATACACATCTTGGCATGACAAAATCCGGGAGTATATTCAAAAATACGTACCCCATTTCTTGCAAGCTGATTATAATAAGATTTGGTGATAGCATTTACAACCTTTTTATCTGGAATTCCGGGAGTTATGATCCTTACATCAACGCCCCTTTTAACAGCCATCTCAAATTCCCTGCTAAGTTCATCCGTAATTACAAGATAAGGTGTCACAAACCAGCAGTACTTCTTGGCTGTCTGAAGAATACCCATATAGATATTCTCTCCAAGAAGCTCCTCATCAAGAGGAGTTTCAGCATAAGGCTGAACATAATTTCCCTTTTCTGTAGCAGTGTATGACACTCTTGGGAAAAATATCGAAAGATCATTATCATCAATATCATTAGCCTTAACAGCATTCCACATTTCCAGGAAAAGAGCTGTCAAAGTAACCACTCCGTCTCCGGTAATCCTTACTCCTGTATCCTTCCAGAATCCGTGAGGCGCTATCTTGTGAGTATAAAGGTCTGCAAGGTTATATCCGCCTGTATAACCTACTTTTCCATCTATTACAGTGATCTTCCTGTGGTCTCGATTATTCATGATGACCTGGAAAAAAGGGCTTACATGGTTAAATACACGGCACTTTATGCCAAGATCTTCCATCCTTTTTATAAACTCGCCATTTATAAAACCGCCGCTTCCAATATCATCATATATAACCCTGACTTCCAGTCCCTCTGCAGCTTTCTGGGCAAGGACTTCCTTTATAGGTTCGAAGGTTTCGGTATCCTGTATGGCATAGTACTCCATAAATATGAAGCTTCTTGCCTTTTTAAGTTCCCTCACCTGATCATCTATTCCCTTTTTGGCATCATCAAAGTATACTACATCCGTATTAGTATACACCGGAAAGTGTCCATAATCTTCAACATATTTGATTCTTGAAGCAATATATGGATTGATCTTTTCAAGATCATAGAAATTTTTCTTTTTGGGCTTTAAATATGTCATAATCTTGGAGTCTATCTCTTCAAACCTTTTTCTTGCCTTTGAAGTAACCCCGGGGCGACCCATAAGCACATACAAAAGGATACCAAAAACAGGAACGAACATTATGAATATCATCCATGGCATCTTATTTGCAGAGTTAGTATGCCTTCCGTAAATAGTCAGCACTATTATTATAGACAACAGACTAAATGCAATCTGAATATATATGCTGTATATACTAAACCTGATCAGAATATACCCAAGCCATAACACCTGAACAAATGTAAAAATTGCAATAGCGGCAATTCTGTTAACGCTGTTCTGGGCATTTCTGTTAGCTTTTCCTTTGGGATTGATCTTTGATTTTATTGATTCGTCAAATGACTTCTTTTTGGTCTTACCTTGATAAACTTCACTATTATTCTGCATCTGTTCCCTCATGATCATCAGACGTTTATCAGTTCCTTTCTTATTATAACACGTTAGCATTATAGCACGATGAATCAAGTGCAGATTCATCTACTTCTTAAAATTGTGTAAAATTTAATTTTGTTGTACCATTTTTGAAGATTTATGTATATAATATTGTTATACGTAACTAACCGTTATAATGATTCAACTTAAAAAGGAGAATTTATATGTCAATAATACAGCTTACATCAGATAATTTCGAAGCAGAAGTACTTAAGTCAGACAAGCCCGTTCTTGTAGATTTCTACGCAGACTGGTGCGGACCTTGCAAGATGATGGCTCCTGTAGTAGATCAGATCGCAGAAGAAAATGACGATATCAAGGTTGGAAAGATCAATGTTGATGATGAGCAGGATCTTGCATCCAAGTATGGAGTAATGTCTATTCCTACAATCGGCTTCTTTAAAGATGGCGATATCGTTGAAAAGAGCATAGGTGCAAAGCCAAAGTCAGAGCTTCTTAAAATGATCGGCAAATAATTCTTGTCACAAGCTTCTTATTATGGTAAATTAAAACAAGACTTAAATGTAAATTTAAGTCTTGTTTTTTATAATACTCCATGAGGGAGTAGCAAACGTGCATATGAACGTAATAAGTCAACATACTGGTTTTGGCAAAAACCTGGCTTATTTTAAATTGCGAGACTCATGTAAAGCTTTCACATAATGCTGAGGGCTTTACATCTGTCTCGTTTTTTATGCGTATATATGGCGCGATGGCACAAAAGCTTTGGAATATATTCCAAAACTCATCTTATCCGGATACAGACCGGAAAAATAAAAACAGGTAGGTATTGTTATGATGATCTTAGATTTTCTTATCCTAAGCATAGGCCTTGGCACAGGTCTTGCAATGGACGCTTTTTCAGTATGCATTGCCAATGGACTCAAAGAGCCCAACATGTCACGCTCAAGACATATGAAAATGGCAGGTATTTACGCATTTTTCCAGTTTGCAATGCCAATGATCGGCTGGCTCTGCGTTCATACTATCCAAAAGGCTTTTGTTTCCTTCCAGAAGTGCATTCCATGGATAGCCCTTATACTCCTTTTATATATTGGTATCCAGATGATCGTAGAAGGAATTAAAGAAAGAAAGAATTGCTGCGAACAGATAGAAACTGATTCTGACAATAAAGAGCGCTGTCTTAGCAACAAGACTCTCTTTATCCAGGGTATCGCAACTTCAATCGATGCTCTTTCTGTTGGATTTGCAATAGCAAATTACAGTGCTCTCGAAGCTTTTGGAAGCTCGATCATTATCGCAGTAGTTACCTTTATCATTTGCTTGCTTGGAGTAAAGCTTGGCAAAATATGTGGCTGCAGACTCCAGCAGTATGCTAACTACCTTGGTGGCACAATCCTTATAATAATAGGCCTCGAAATCTTCATACGATCATTTATTTAAGCACAAATTCAATCACAATCTAAAGCTACATATGTGCATCCTTGTATACACAAAAACATGCATAAATACTGCACTTGGCTATGTACATTAAAAACAATGTGGGTGTAGAATAAATCTGGCATCTGATTGACAACATAATATTCCTTGCATGATGTAAAAAGATATATATTAAACACTAATGCTCAGATTATTGGTCACTCGTCAGATTATTATAACTACAAGAGGTATACATACTATGTTGCGTAAAAAATTGGCATCAAGAGAAGTTCTTCAGTTCAAGCAAAGTGATATTTGGAGAATTATTCTATGTATCTGTGCCGGAATAATAATGTCTGTCAACCTGCGTACATTCGTCTATACAGGAGATCTTCTCCCAGGCGGATTCGCAGGTCTTACTCTTCTACTCCAGGCAATCTTTCAAAAGTTTCTTGGAATTGCAGTTCCTTATGGTGTTATCTATTTCCTTATGAACTCTGTTCCTATTGTCATAGCTTACAGACATATAGGCAAGAAATTCACCATATATTCCTGTATTACTATACTTATAGTAACATTTCTTACTGATCAGATCCCGGTTCATGCGATAACCTATGATGTACTTCTTATCAGTATATTCGGCGGTCTTGTAAACGGATTTGCTATAACCTTATGTCTTAAAGCTGATGCAACTACAGGTGGAACTGATTTTATAGCGATCGCTATATCTGAAAAATTCGGAGTTGATTCATTCAACTATATCCTGATATTCAATGCTATCGTTCTTTCTATAGATGGATTCATCTTCGGATGGGACAAGGCTTTGTACTCTATAATCTTTCAGTTCTCATCAACACAGGTTATACATATTCTATATAAACGATATAAAAAGAATACCCTGCTTATAGTCACACAAAAGCCTAAAGAGATTGCAGATATGATCTATGAACTTACAGGTCATGGCGCAACAGATATAGATGCATACGGTTCTTACCAGAACGCTGATAGAACCATCGTATATTCCGTGGTATCAAGCGATGAGCTAAGAACTGTTGTTGCAGAAATACTTGACATAGATCCCGAAGCATTCCTCAATGTCATCAAGACAGAGCAGGTTAACGGAAACTTCTACATGCATCCGAATAATTAACAACTAAAACTTCGTACATAAACATGTGCTTCTATCCTTGCGATTTGATTGCCTTGGCCAATAAAAAAGGGGTTGTTCTCTTGGCTTATGCCAAAAGAACAATCCCTTTAAATTTCTAATAATTTATAATTAGAACTTACCAGCCTTTGCAGCCTCTTCGATAGAAACTGCTGTAGAAACTGTCATACCAACCATAGGGTTGTTACCAGCGCCGATAAGACCCATCATCTCAACGTGAGCAGGAACTGAAGATGAACCTGCGAACTGAGCGTCTGAGTGCATACGACCCATAGTATCTGTCATACCATAGGAAGCAGGACCTGCAGCCATGTTATCTGGGTGAAGTGTACGACCTGTACCACCACCTGAAGCAACTGAGAAGTACTTCTTACCAGCTTCAACACGCTCTTTCTTGTATGTACCTGCAACTGGGTGCTGGAATCTTGTAGGGTTAGTTGAGTTACCTGTGATAGATACGTCAACGTTCTCCTTCCACATGATTGCAACACCTTCCTGTACGTCGTTAGCGCCGTAGCAGTTAACCTTTGCACGAGGTGAGTTAGCATCCTTAGAGTAGCACTTTCTGAATACTTCCTTAACCTCACCTGTGTAGTAATCGTACTCAGTCTCAACATATGTGAAACCGTTGATACGAGAGATGATCTGTGCAGCGTCTTTTCCAAGACCGTTAAGGATAACGCGGAGAGGTTTCTGACGAACTTTGTTAGCCTTCTCTGCGATACCGATAGCACCCTCAGCTGCTGCGAATGACTCGTGACCAGCAAGGAATGCGAAGCACTCTGTATCCTCTTCAAGAAGCATCTTACCAAGGTTACCATGGCCAAGACCTACTTTACGACGATCAGCAACTGATCCAGGGATACAGAAAGCCTGAAGACCGATACCGATAGCTGCAGCAGCGTCAGCAGCCTTACGGCAGTTCTTCTTGATTGCGATAGCAGCACCTACTGTGTAAGCCCACTTTGCATTTTCAAAACAGATTGGCTGAATGCCTTCGATGAGCTTGTAAACATCGATACCAGCATTCATGCAAATATCTCTACATTCTTCAATTGAAGAGATTCCATACTCCTTAAGGCAAGCCAGGATCTGGGGCTCTCTTCTTTCATATGATTCAAATAAAGCCATTATTATATTCCTCCTTACCTATGATTACTCGTGTCTAGGATCGATGCAACGAACTGCATCTGCAACACGTCCATACTGTCCTTTAGCCTTCTCAAGAGCTGTGTTAGCATCGTCACCAGCCTTGATGAAGTCCATCATCTTACCAAAGTTAACATACTTGTATCCGATGATCTCATCGTTCTCATCAAGAGCGATATCTGTGATGTAACCATCTGTAAGCTCGAGATAACGAGGTCCCTTCTCAAGAGTACCGTATGTTGTACCAACCATTGAACGGTTACCCTTACCAAGATCTTCAAGACCAGCACCGATCTGAAGTCCGTCTTCTGAGAATGCAGACTGTGTACGACCATAAACGATCTGAAGGAAAAGCTCTCTCATAGCTGTGTTGATAGCGTCACAAACAAGGTCTGTGTTAAGAGCTTCAAGAACTGTAAGACCAGGAAGAATTTCTGAAGCCATAGCTGCAGAATGTGTCATACCTGAACAACCAATAGTCTCAACAAGTGCCTCCTGAATGATACCTTCCTTAACATTAAGGGAAAGCTTACAGCAACCCTGCTGAGGAGCACACCAGCCGATACCATGTGTATAGCCTGAGATGTCCTTAATTTCTTTTGACTTAACCCACTTAGCCTCTTCCGGAATGGGAGCTGCGCCATGGTGTACCCCTTGAGTTACAGGGCACATGTTTTTTACCTCTGTTGAGTAAATCATGTAAAATCTCCTTTCGTATTGTAAAGTAACTTTC
>NZ_JAILQF010000216.1 GCF_024699075.1 Butyrivibrio sp. | reverse complement strand
AGTAATGAAAATGCTGCTTATGGCAGCTGTTTTGTGTACGCTTAAACTGGATTATCATGCATTCGTGGCCTGTTTTTTATACTAATAGTAGGTCTATTTGTGTGAGTCTATTTTGCGTATGCAAAGTAGGCTTATTTTTGTATATAAGGATATTCTGTGAAGATACATCCTTTTACCAGAAATAATAGGCAGCAGAATAGGAGGCGATATATGCTGCAGATTAAAGACTTAACTATAACACATCGCAAAGATTTAAGGATTATTCTTGATAAATTCAACATGGTTTTAAATGATGGGGATAAGGCTGTTATCATTGGGGAAGAAGGTAATGGCAAGTCAACGCTTATGAAATGGATATATGATCCGGAGCTTTCGGAAGATTATGCCCAGTGCACGGGAGAACGTATTACAGGAGGCGAAGTGCTGGGGCATCTGCCGCAGGAGCTTCCACAGGAAGATAAAAAGAAGACTTTGTATGAGTACTTCTCTATGGCACAGCTCTTTTTTGACAAGACGCCAAAGGAACTTGCTGAAATGGCTTCAAAGTTTGCCCTGTCATCAGATTTTTTTTACAGCGATCAGATAATGGAGAGTTTATCAGGCGGAGAGAAGGTCAAGGCTCAGCTTATGAAGCTTCTTATGGATAATCCTACGGTTCTTCTGCTTGATGAGCCTTCAAATGATATTGATATCAGTACTCTGGAGCTTTTAGAAAAGCTAATCAATGACTGGAAACACATAGTTCTTTTCATATCGCATGATGAGACCCTTATTGAGAATACAGCTAACGTGATCATCCATATTGAACAGATCAGGAGAAAGACGCAGAGCAGATACTCCATAGTCAGAGATGATTATAAGCATTATATAAAGCACAGGGCAGAGAGCTTTGAGAGGCAGGAACAGCAGGCACTTAATGACCGTAAGGAAAAGAGGCTTAGGGATGAAAAATACGCAAGAGTATATAACAGCGTTGAGCATGCTCTTTCTAATGTCTCCAGGCAGGCGCCGGCAGTAGGCAAGAATCTCAAAGACAAGATGCATACGGTAAAAGCTATGGGCAAGCGTTTTGCCAAAGAAGATGAGAATATGACCAAGATGCCTGAAAAGGAAGAAGCTATATTTTTTAAACTTGGCAAGGAAGATGCCGCGATGCCTGCCGGTAAGACCGTTATAGAGTATAGTCTTGATGAGCTGAGAACACCTGATGATTCTAAGGTTCTGGCCAAAGACATCTTCTTACGGGTAAGAGGGCCCGAGAAGATATGCATAGTTGGAACTAACGGCGCAGGAAAGACTACGCTTCTTAAAAAGATGGCTAAAGAGCTTCTTGCAAGGAGCGATATTAGAGCTCAGTACATGCCGCAAAACTATGAGGAACTTCTTGATCTTGATGTGACTCCTGTTGAATTTCTTGATGATACAGGAGATAAGGCAGTAAGAACCCGCATCAGGACTTATCTTGGATCGCTAAAATATACAGCTGATGAGATGAATCATCCAATAAGAGAGTTATCCGGTGGTCAGAAGGCCAAGGTGCTTCTTCTTAAAATGAGTCTGTCTGATGCCAATGTTCTTATCCTTGATGAACCTACGAGAAACTTCTCTCCCCTGTCAGGTCCTGTTATCAGGAAGATGATAGCTTCTTTTCCAGGAGCGGTGATAAGTATATCACATGACAGAAAATATATAGAAGAAGTATGTACCAGAACATATAGATTGACAGAGAAAGGACTTGAATGATATATGAACTATTTCGTTGAAGGATTGCAAGGAAGTGGCAAGAGTACTCTGGTAGGGAAACTATCAGATAAATATAAGGATCATGAAGCCGTTCGCGAAGGCGATTATTCGCCGGTTGAGCTTGCATGGTGTGCCTATGTGAACATGGATCAGTACGACAGTATTTTAGAAAAATATAGTGAGATAAAGTCTTTAATAGAGGCTAAGAGCATCAGGGAAGATGAGCATACGATTATCTGCTATACGCAGATCATTACTGATGTTCCGGGATTCCACAGGGATCTTGAGCAGTATGAGATCTATAATGGGCGAAGGGATTTTGACGAGTTTAAGGATATTGTACTTGGAAGATATCGCAGGTGGAATATGGATAAGATGATCTTTGAATGCTCTCTTTTCCAGAATACAGTTGAAGATATGATCCTGTACAGGTGCTTGTCAGATGAAGAGATAATTGATTTCTATAGAGAAGTTTGTAAGGCTCTTGAGGGTAAGGACATGCATATATATTACTTAAAAACGGAAAATATTCCTGAAAGTATAGATATTATAAGGAAGGAACGATCTGATGATGATGGTAATGAGATGTGGTATCCGCTTATGATCAGGTATTTTGATGAATCGCCTTATGCAAAGAAGTATGGTGTATCCGGGAATGAAGGACTGCTTGCGCATTTAGAGCACAGGCAGGAGTTAGAGCTTAGGATGTGTCAGGAACTGTTTGGGGATAAATGTACGATTCTTAAATCCAAGGAATATGATATTTAATACTGATTATTACTGGGAGGAATGAAATAATGCGAATTGAGCCTTTTGACATGAAATATTTAGATGACTATTTTTCTGAGTTCACTGATCAGATAACAAGGTATCAGTGGCCGGATCCATTTAAGAGTATAGATGGTGCAAAGAAAGTACTTCAGGACTTTATCGATGAAATGACAAGAGATGAGATGCTGCTGTTTGCGGTGGTTGATACTGATGAAAGATTTATTGGAAGCGTTGAAATACATGGACTTAAAGAGGAAGTTCCTGAACTTGGAGTATGGATCATAGAATCAGAGCAGGGGAAAGGCTATGCATTTAAGGCATTAAAGTTTGCACTGGACTATGCGCATGAAAAGTTTGGGAAAAGTAAGTTTTTTTACGAAGCTGATGTTCGAAATATCGGAAGCAACAAACTGCTTGATAAATTATCTGACAATTATGAGATCAAGGCTCTTGAGACAGAAGAGCTTGTTACTGATTCGGGAAAAGAGCTTAAACTTCAGGGCAATGTACTAAAACGAAAAGATTGTATGCTGGATAACTTGTAGAAAATATATATTTCCATACAGAAATGGCAGATTTTACAGAATTGACAGAATAGACAGATTTTATAGATTTGACAGAAACAACAGAACTGGCAGTACTTTCGTCTTTTTGACATTTGTATAGATAACTTTATAATTTATAATGATTGCCATAAGTATTTGAGAAGGCAATAGTAGTTGAAAGGCTTTTGGTTATGAAGAAAAAAGTAGTAGCAATGCTCATCCTTGCGATGTTAGCAACGGGATGCGGCGCAAATGGTAGTGATGATACAGGTGTGACATTAGAGACATCTGAAGAAGCTCAGGGCACAGGTGAAGGCCAGCAAACAGGTACAGTAGCAGATGGGGCTATTGATGAGACTTCTTCTAATGATGAGGATGATAATACAGTAGATGTGGCAGCAGGCGGTGCATCAGATAGAGCCGCAGATGCAGCAGGCACAGATGCTTCTAGTAAGGATTTGGGCGCAGAAGATGATGCGGCATCAGATAAGTCATCTGATGCAACAGACAAGTCTTCATCTGCAGCAACAGATAAGGCTTCTGATACAGCAGCATCTGATGCAACAGAAAAGGCTTCTTCCGATGCTTCAAAGGGTGATACTAAGAAGGATGATGCATCCAAGAGCAAGGACTCTTCCGAAAAGTCAACATCAGAAGATAAAAAAGAAACCAGTGGGATCTCAAATCTTCCTGATGGAAGCTATAATGCTGATTTTGTAGCTGCACCTACTGAGTACAGTTCACATTATATTAAAAGTATTACAGTTTCAGGGGACGAGGTAATCCTTGAAGCTACAATTTATCAGTATGATTCAAATTGGAATACGATTGAAATTGGTTTGGGAACTTATGTTCTTAAGATCAATTCAGAAACAAAATTCCTTTCAGGCGGTGGTGAGCAGGATCCAATTTATATGAGCAAAGATGAATTTGCAGCTTATATTGCAAATATGATAGGTTCTGGACTTGGTCTTAACTTTAAGATCAAAAACGGTTATCTGGCTGAGATCGGTATCTGGTCATAAAGAGTAAGGCAGAAAACTAGGATAGAACTTAATTGTGGCGCTGTACTTACAGAATAAAAGAAAAGCGTAAAAAATGAGAAAGGTGTGACCGTATATGGTTTGCATTTTTTTCTTGTTGGGTTACGATATCAAAAAAATGGAAATAGGTTTTTTGCTAAGCTTGAACTTTTTACTAATAACTAAAGATTTTGGAGCATTATATGGATTATTTTGAAAATAGGGATGATAACAAGTCTGATCATGATTCTTTGAAGATATATCTGTTTGATAGAGTTGTACCTATAGCATATATTGAGATGATCCTGGGCGGGGTCATTGCTGTCTTTCCGACTGTTTTTATGATTCTCAATATCAAGATGTTTACTAAAAGCACAGGCGCTCTTACAGATGGTGGAATAGCCATGCTTATTGCTGTAACAGTCCTTTTTTGGGGAGGCCTTTTAGTCTTTTCTACAGGTAATTATAAAAGAGGCGTATGTGAACATGGCTTCCTTGCAGAAAGAAACGGCCATATTTATGCTTTCAGTATGAATTTAAACAGGCTCAAAGATGGCAATATTCCGGCTTTTGGTAAGATTGGCAAGGTGATAAATGGATTTAACTCCATGGATAATAACGCCTTCTATACTAAAAAAATGGATGAACTAAAAAAGTCACCTGAGCTTTATGATGAAGTTAATGAAGCTCTTGATAACAACTATTCATACCTTTATTCATTCAGAGATATTCATTCAAAGAAGTTTACAGCTATTGAGCGTAAGGCTTTTATCAGTGAGTATAACAGGCTTAAGAATATGAGCGGATCAGTTTAGATGTAATAAGGATAAAAAGAGGCAGTTATAATACTTGCCATCTTCTAAGGGGTAACCGCGAAGACTATATGCTTGGTCAGCAAAGGGATATTGAAGCAGGTATCAGTGAAAATATATGGCTTTATAATTCTGCAAGCGGGAATCTTAAATATGCTTATGAACTGCTTGATGACAAGGATCTTGAGTTCTTTAAAAGCCTACCCATCAGTTTTGATTATGTTAAGGAAGGGTATCCAACGATAAAGTGCTGTCACGGATCTCCTGATAATTCAAGGCAGCTGATCCAGCTTGGAAGCGGCGAAGCTAAGTACTGGCTTGAGAAGATCGACTGTGACTATATGATCTGCGCGCATACTCATTTTCCGGGAGAGTTTGCTTATAAAGATAAATATTACTTCAATGCTGGATGCGTCGGAATAGCTATTAAGGATGCAGGCTTTGCCCAGTGCATGATCTTAAGGGATGATGTTCAGGATGGAAAGAGTGTTTGGAGACCTGAGTTTTTAAAGATTCCGTACGATAACAAGAAGGTTGTTCGCGATATCTTCGCATTAGGACTATTCGAAAAGGGAAAGTGGTTTGTTAATAGTAACATCCAGATACTTCTGACAGGAATAGACCATGCGGCAGATATGGTATCGCTTGCAGCAGAACTTGCCAGGAAGGCTGGCGATACAACGCCCTGGCCTAATATCGATGACCACTATTTTGAAATGGCATCAAAGGAGCTGGGGATTCCGGAGTATAGGATAAGCGAGTCATTTTGAAGATTTTATTATGTAAATCCGGTTCTGTGTGAACTGGGTTTATTTTTTTGAAAATTTTTATATTTTTTGTAATGTATTGGTATTTTTTCTGTCTATATAAGTGTAAGCTTACAGAATAGATGGAAAAGGAGTATGTATGAGAGACGAAGAGATTGTTGAGCTGTTTTTTCGAAGGGATGAGCGTGCAATTGATGAAACATCCCGGAAATATGGCAATTACTGCTACACAATAGCGAGCAATATTTTAGGAAACAGTCAGGACGTAGATGAGTGCCTGGATGATGCTTACATGAAGGTTTGGAGAAGTATTCCTCCAACCAGACCGAGGATTTTTAAATCGTTTCTTGCTAAGATAACTCGCAATCTGGCCTTTAATATGTTCCAAATGAATCATGCAAGGAAACGTGGAGATGGTGTTATTGTTGAAGTTCTTGACGAGCTGTATGAATGCGTTCCTGATAGGAACAATGTTGAGCAAAAGGCACTCGAAAGAGAACTATCTTCGATAATAGGTGATTTTGTCAGAAGCCTCCCAGACAGAGATGCAGATATTTTTACATGCAGATATTTTTACACTGAGAGTATTGAAGAGATAGCAGAAAAGTTTGGTCTAAAAAAGAACAATGTAGCAGTCATTCTTAGTAGACTTCGCGATAAGCTTGCGAAAAGACTAAAGAAGGAGGAATATTTGGTATCATGACAAAAGAATCTTTATATAAAGCAATGAATGGAATTGATGATCAGATTATTTTTAGGAATGGAAAAGAAAAGATTTCTTTTCCTGAAAGAAAGACAAGGAGAAAATCAGTCATTAAGGCTATTGCAGTAATAGCTGCAGCTGCACTTATTATTTGTAGCCTAAACATATATAAACCCTGGCAGAGATTTATGAAAAACAATGTATCATACAACACTCAGACCAACGAGGGGGCAGATTCTACTACTACTCCATTACAGTCATCGGAGAACATGTTTGTCATCACAGCAAATGCCGCAGAACCGGTTCCTGAAGAGAAAAAAGATTCTGTTTCTTCCGGTGATATTTTGGAATTGTCGTCGTATGATTGCACCAGCGGAATAGGAGGATACTTATCAGGTCGATTCATGATCTCAGGTGAAAATATAGCAGATGTAAAGATATCTACTGATAAATGTCAGATTTTTGCAGTAGTTCCCGTAGGAAAAGATGATCCTGAGTATGAAGAATTGAGGAGAAAGTGGGATTATTGTGAACTTGGACTGGATTATGATGCTGTGTTAGCGGATGATGAACTGGAATCTACAGAAGATTATATAGATCACTTTGATCACTTTGTTTTCACAGGAGAAACCTACGAAGGCGCCTACGATAATACCATGTCATTTGGTATGTACTTAACAGATGAACTTACTGCACAGTATGAAGATATTTGGGATGGATACGATTACCATAAAGCATGCTACGATCTTGTGGATGGCGCAACACTTACGATATCAGTTACATTTACGGATGGCAGCATCGAAGAACATCATTACAGGGTAACCACCGGCAGTATTTATGTTCCAGTAGATGAAGATGGATATTGCCAGTATGATGATCTTACTAGATTCATTACACCTGAAGAAGAGGAGTCAGAACAGGTGGCTCGCATATATGGATATCTAATGGAAAAGATAGATTGATTGCGAAGATATGGTATTGTTAGTACAATAATGATAGATAAAGAAGGCTGCATTCGTGCAGCCTTCAACTTTATAAGGGTGGGTAAAAGTATAGTAAAAGAATAATGAGTTTGTAGGAATGTAATTGCCGTGGAGGGGATTATGAGAAAAGAATTATTGGCGGTATTTAGCGGCTTTCCGGATCATCACTTTTCAGAAGAAATAACGAAGCGGTTACGGGAAGAGCTGAAGCATAGAAAAAGCATAGTTTTTATTACAGCGTGTCCGAATGACTATGCTCAGAATGATGATGACTGCGATGGCATGTATGAAATGTTTGCCGAGCAGGGGCTTTCTTTTGAGAATCATTGTGTAATAGATAATAGAACTGACCCTTCTGATGCAAAGAAACTGGTGGAGAATGCAGATTGTATTTTCCTTATGGGCGGCGGTGTATGTGAGGAGCAGCTTGACCTGACCCGCAGGAAGGATTGCTACGAGGCACTACTTGACTCTCATGCGGCAATCTTCGGAGTAAGTGCAGGCTCCATGAACATGGCCATAAATACCGTGGATTTTTCAGAATCGATGGATCCTTTCCGGGGACTTGAGTTTACTAACATTACGGTAAGCTGTCATCACGATCCGAAGGATACATGGCGGTATGAACAGACACTTCGCATGTCTGAGGACCGCGTGGTTTATGCAATGGAAGACATGAGTGCTTTTTTTATAAAAGAAGGGCGGATAGAAACTGTCGGAACGATCTGGCGCGTTGAAAACAGAGAACTTCGCACGATTGCGGCCGAAGATATCAAAGAGCTGGAGCAGGATGAATTTAGAAGAGTATTTGACACTATCCCGGACCAGTTTGATAAGTTTCGGCCTGAGTATAGTGAGGAACTGTTTGATTTTCTTAATGCCGTAGCAAAGATCGGCCCTGGCAAACGCGTACTTGAGATTGGACCTGGAACCGGTCAGGCGACAGAACCTGTGCTTCGCACAGGATGTGAATATCATGCGATTGAACTAGGAGTGCATCTGTATCGTAAGATGAAGGAAAAGTTCGGAAAGCTGCCAAACTTTAATATTGTGAACGATGACTTTATCACCCATGATTTTGGCGATATGAAGTTTGATATGATATATTCGGCGGCTACCATTCAGTGGATTCCGGAGGAGACCGCGTTTACCAAAACCTTTGAACTGTTAAAACCCGGTGGAACGCTTGCAATGATGTTTACTTCCGCTGAGTACAGATCGACCAATGAAGCGCTGTATGATAAGATTCAGGGATTATATGACAGGTACTATAAGCCGGACATTCCATACAAACATGGAGCGTTCCATTACACTGCGGCTCCGGAGTACGGATTCACCGAAGTCGAAAAGCATGAGTTCAAAGGTCAAAGAGTGTTCAGCGCAGACGAGTATGTGGCTTTTTCGGGAACGCATTGTGATCATATTGTGATTCCGGAACCGATTCGTACAGAGTTTTTTGAAGCTTTAAGAAGTGCGGTGAAGGAAGCTGGAGACAGGATCGTATTTAACGATACATATATACTTTATATTACAAAGAAGGGTACCGAATAATTATTAGTCCAGTTTTGGGATGTTGAAAGAATAGCAAGTTACACTGTGTATAGCTCGTTAGTCGTTTATACAAGAGTACTTTCTTACATAGAAATCAATCAGAGTGTTTTCTAATATATAAATCAATCAGAGTTCATCCTTTGCTCAAAATCCTTATAGCAAGAAATAATAAAAAGTGAGCAAAAAGCTATAACAATTGCTATTGCTTTTTAGCTAAAATTAGTTAAAATTAAGTTTATAATTTAGCTGAAAGGAATAGCCTCTTATGAATATCAGATTTAATGAAAAAGACAGATTGTTTGTCATCGATACAGATAATACCAGCTATGTAATAAGTGCAATAGGCGAAGAAGGTCTCCTTGGACATCTTTATTATGGAGATAAAATAGCTTATGAGGATGTACCTTATCTTCTTACCATGCCTAAAAATCAAGAAGCTCCTACACGGACTATGTGTGACAGGAGCTCTTTTTTGGATAGATATCCATTTGAATATACATCAGATAATGTCGGAGATTACAGGAAAAGCGGAATCGAGATAACAGATCATAATGGTCATAGCGCTCTACTCTTGTCATATGAATCCCATCAGATTTTCAAGGGCAAAAAGAAACTGGAAAATCTTCCTGCAACATTTGGAACAGATACAGATTCCATGTCTTTGGAAATTGTATTAAAAGACAAAGTAACAGGTCTTAAGGCTGTACTTTCCTACAGTATATTTGAAGGGCTTGATACCATAATAAGATCTGTAAAGCTTATAAATGATTCTGATAATGATATGTTTATTGATAAAGTAATGTCCATGACTATGGATATGAATCAGGAAGATTATAAGCTTCTAACACTGCATGGATCCTGGGCAAGAGAGAGAATGATGGACTTCAGGGATATAGGTTATGGAGATGTTTCAATTGAATCCTTCAGAGGAGAATCATCTCACCAGTTCCAGCCTTTCATGGCACTTGTTCAAAATGGAGATTCACAGGATACAGGTAAGGTATATGGCTTCTCATTTGTATATTCAGGCAATTTTGAAGCTGGCGTATGCAAAAGCCAGTTTAATAGTCTCAGAATGTACATGGGTATAGGATCCAAGAATTTCAGATGGAAATTAAGAAAAGGGGAATGTTTCCAGGCTCCTGAAGTTGTGCTTACCTATTCATCAAAAGGTCTTGGGAAAATGACAAGAACGCTTCATGATCTTTATAGGAATCATCTCATCAGAAGTAAATATAAGGATATGGAACGTCCTATACTTATAAACAACTGGGAAGCTACTTATTTTGATTTTGACTCAGACAAGCTCCTTGCTATTGCCAAAGAGGCCAAAAATAGCGGTATAGAGATGCTTGTAATGGATGATGGCTGGTTTGGAGAGAGAAATGATGACAATTCAAGCCTTGGCGACTGGTATGTTAATGAGAATAAGCTTAAAGGCGGACTTAAAAAGCTCGTTGATAATGTTAATTCAATAGGTATGAAATTCGGTATCTGGATGGAACCTGAGATGATATCTCCAAAGTCTAAACTTTTTGATGCTCATCCTGACTGGGCTATTCAGATCCCTGATAGAGAACCATGCAGAAGCCGTAATCAGTATGTCCTTGATCTTACAAGAAAAGAGGTAAGGGACTATGTCTATGACAGGATCAAAGATATTCTTAACAGCGCCAATATAGAATATTTAAAGTGGGATATGAACAGACAGCTCTCAGATCTTGGCTCTATAGGGCTTGAAAGCGACACTCAGGGTGAACTTAGCCATAGATATATGCTGGCTGTATATGAACTTCAGGAGAAACTTGTAACAGATTTTCCAGACCTTCTTCTTGAGAACTGCTCAGGAGGCGGAGCAAGATTTGATGCAGGAATGCTGTATTACAGTCCTCAGATATGGTGCTCTGATGATACAGATGCTGTAGAAAGACTCAAGATTCAGGAAGGCACAAGTCTTATATTCCCTCTTAGCACTATGGGAGCACATGTTTCTGACTGCCCTAATCATACAGTTGGAAGAACAACACCTTTTAAGACAAGGGGTGATGTGGCTCTTGCGGGAACTTTTGGCTATGAGCTTGATATAACAAGGATACCTCAAGAGGATAGAAATGATATTCCTCGTCAGGTTTCCATGTATCATAAATACAATCATCTGGTAAGAAGTGGTGATTATTACAGGATTGCATCATATCAAAGAAACCATGAGACAGACGCATATATGGTTGTTAGTAAAGATAAAAAGGAAGCACTTATAACCTATGTCAAAGTAACTGGTGCACCTAATCCGGTAAGAAAAGTCCTTAATATTCCCGGGCTTCTTCCGAATGTATCATATCAGATAGAAGGCAGTGATATAATTATAAAAGGATCTACACTGGAAAGGGCAGGACTTGTTATGCCTGATCTTTATGGTGATTATCAGTCTGAACTTATCCATCTGGTTGCAGTAGATTGATTCCTGAAAAGCATATGGAAAAGCGTATGGAAAAGCATAAGGAAGAACATAAAGAAGAGCATAAGGAGTAAAAGATATATGCCTAAGAAAATAACAATGTCGGATATTGCCAAAGAACTTGGAATCAGCACAGTTACAGTATCTAAAGCTCTGTCAGGCCAAAAGGGCGTAGGAGAAGAGCTTCGACAGAAAATAATGGAGATAGCCAAAGAAAGAGGTTATCAAAAGTCATTTGCTGCATCTCAGAATGAGGGCTACAAAATTGGTGTTTTGATAGGCGGCAGATATATAGGTAATATTGACTCTTTCTATGGACATATGTATCAGATATTTTCTGCAAAGGCTGCTAAGATGGGATCTTTTACCATGCTTGAGATACTAAGTGACGATGATGAGAAAAAGCTGGTACTTCCTAACATAATAGGAGACGGAACAGTCGATGCAATTGTTATCATGGGAGCTTTGAGCGAAGAATATCTTAATATGCTTGACGATAAGCTTAAAACTCCAACCTTTTATATGGATTTCAGTGACAGGAAACATCAGAAAGACTCTGTAGTATCCGGAAGCTACTATGGCTCCTATATTTTGACCAATTATCTTTTTGATAAAGGTCATACTGATATAGGATATGTTGGAACAATTCTTGCAACCTCTTCCATAACCGACAGGTATCTGGGGTATGCCAGAGCCATGATGGAACATGGGATAGAGATCAATAAGAACTGGATACTTAATGACCGTGATATCAATAATGA
>NZ_JAILQF010000296.1 GCF_024699075.1 Butyrivibrio sp. | reverse complement strand
TGAATGAGTTTCCGGAGAAGTACAAGCAGCTGAGTCTATTTGACGTGTAGAGTATTTCATGGCATTAGTTGTTATATTTAAATCGTTTTACAAAGTCATGACATATATGCATGGTGCATTAGGTAATTGATCACACATATTAGAAAACAGTTCCCGAAATGTCCCTACAGGAAGTACACCATAAGCGAGATCATCAATTCCATCATTGCAAATGGATTTACACTTGAGAGATTTGATGAACAGCCATCTTGGGAAAATGAAATGCTGCCTGGAGAGTTTGCAGCGATTGCGATTAAAAAGTGATTAGCGATGGAGATGCAGACTGGAAATGACGATAGCAGATAGAATTAGGATATAGAGTTGAGATAGAAACAAGAAAGGTTTTACATGGATAACAAAGAATTATATATTGAACTTAAGGATGAAGAGTGGTCACTTACATATACTGATCATGATAGAAACATTGCAAGAGGTATAGTATTTGATGATGAAGGCAGTTTTTATTTTGTAAGAGCAGACAGAGATGATGATTTTGGTAAGGCTATCATAATTGAGACAGCAGGCGGCGGTGTAGAGGCTGGAGAAGACCTTGACATAGCAATTCGCAGAGAGCTAGGCGAAGAGCTTGGAGTAGAAGTCGATGTCATCTGTAAGATAGGAGTTGTAAGCGACTATTACAACCTTATCCACAGGCACAACATCAACAACTACTTCCTATGCAAAGCCAAGAACTTCGGCGAAAAGCATCTGACCAAGGATGAGATCGAGGATTTCCACCTGTCTACTCTTAAGATAGGATATGAAGATGCCCTTGCAGAGTATGAGCTTAGACGACAGACACCGCTTGGAAGGCTTGTGGCAAATAGAGAAGTTCCAATTCTTAAGAGAGCAAAAGAGATAATTGATAACATAGATACAAAGTCCGTACATTGAAGTATATGTACTAACAACATCGTGTAATACAGCACCAAAAAGGGAAGGCAGGACACTAATGCGAAACGAAAAAGAAATGATGGATCTGATCATGTATACCGCACGCGAAGATGATCGTGTCCGTGCGGTATACATGAACGGATCAAGAACTAATCCAAACTCACCAAAAGATATTTTTCAGGATTATGACATTGTATATGTGGTTAAAGAGACTGCGTCTTTTATCAAGGACAAAGAATGGATAAAGCGTTTTGGCGATATCCTCTTTATGCAGTATCCTGATGAAAGTCCGGATTATCCAAGCGACGTGGACAAATCCTACGCATGGCTCATGGTCTTCACAGACGGTAATCGACTTGATCTTACGGTAAAAGAGATATCTCATGCCAAGGAGAATGTGGTAGAAGATAGCCTTTGTATAATCCTTTTGGATAAAGACGGGATACTGCCACCGATCCCAGAATCATCAGAAGAATCATACCTTGTAAAAATACCATCGCAGGCCCAGTTTGAGGCAACCTGCAATGAGTTTTGGTGGTGCCTTAATAATATAGCCAAAGGACTGTGGAGAGAGGAAGTAACCTACGCGCAGGATATGCTTAACTTCGTGGTAAGAAAGCAGCTTGAAAAACTGCTTTCATGGAAGATCGGCCTTATGACTGATTTTAATGTCAGCGTTGGAAAGTCAGGAAAGTACATGCACAAGTGGCTTTCCAAAGAAGAATGGGATACATATCTTAAGACGTTCTGCTGCGCAGATGTAGATTCCATGTGGGATTCTGTAGATATAATGTGCAAGCTTTTTGTTGATACAGCAAAGTATGTAGCTGAAAAAGGCGGCTACGTATTTAATCAGGAAGAAGCCGATAACTGCCTTTTATTCCTTAAAAAGGTCAGGACGCTTAGCGCAGATGCTGACAGCGTTCTGTGAAATTAAATAATCAGTGAAAAATGCAATCTCATTTTGATCGTGAAGGGAGACAAAGAAGATGAGTACAAAATTACTTGAAGGAAAACTTGTAGCAAAAGAAGGAATGCAGGTAGGTATTGTAGCATCAAGATTTAACGAGATCATCGTTAATAAGCTTGTAGGCGGAGCAGTAGACGGTCTTAGAAGACACGGAGTTGAGGAAGAAAATATAGCTATAGAAATGGTAAACCTTGTAGATCAGATTTAATTCATAAATCTAGTCCCATAGTCCCGTAAGTTCAGATGAAAGCCTTAAATGACCGCATTTAGGACATTTGCACGTTGTTATATTATTACCAATTATATTTACATCATTATTACCGCAGCTTGGACAGGCTGCGGTATATTTTTTTGAAGTATCAAGGTCTTCAAGAACTGCAACAGATACCATCTTGCCGCATTTATTACATACAGCGGTTTCGTAGGAGAAGGTAAAATGAGGCATATCCTGGCCTTCAAAATTCTTTTTTATCTCATCAGCTATATCTTTTGAAAAGTCACTAAGGCAGTATTCCAGACTACAATGAAGCATCCCCATACCAGTCTTAACGTTCCAGGATGCGCCGCATTTTTTACATGAGATCTTGATCATATTACCCATAATAATCCTCTATTCTTATTGCAGAAGGCTCAGAACGCCCTGCTTAGACTGGTTGGCCTGAGCCAGCATAGACTGTCCTGCCTGAGCGAGAATGTTCATGTTGGAATATCTCACCATCTCTTCGGCCATATCAGTATCTCTTATCTGAGATTCAGCATCAGATGTGTTTTCAACAACATTATCAAGGTTTTTGATAGTATGTTCAAGTCTGTTCTGGGTTGCACCATAGTAGCTTCGAACGTTACTTACAGCGGCAAGAGCAGCTTTTATGGAGTCTATAGAACTTCTTGCTGCATCTGCTGTCATCATGTTGCTTGTGTTAAGTCCAAGAGCTGTGGAATCCATGTTAAAGAGCTTTATACCAATTCTATTGCTCGCTTCATTTTCTGATCCAGCCTGTATGAAAAGAGTATTAGCTCCGGTAACTTCTGTTCCGCCGCTGGAAGCGCCAGGTGTAAGAGCACCGCCTGTTCCTGCGCCCTGAGGATAATTTTGATTAACAGGAGCAGCTCCTGCTGAACTAACTACGAGAGGAGAAGTTACGCTTGCATTATCTACGATATTAGAACCTGACAAGCCGCCATCGCCTATTATGGAGCCTTGCCCACCGTTTGAAGCTTTAGTGTTATAGGCAAGCTTTCTCATAAATTCAGTAATATCTGAGTCAGCAGTAGCTCCCGAGAACCAGGAAGCAAGTGTTGACTGGTAGGTATTGGCATCACTTACAACACCAAGATCTTTAAGAGTTGTTCCAAGATCCTTGCCATCAATAAGTCCTTTCATGATCTTGTTCATGCCAGTTGCGATGCTTGAAGCATTAACTTCACTTGATTCGCTTGCAAGATAACCAATATAAGCAGACATGAGGTATCCATGTCCATAAGGTCTGTTGGCCATTGTGTAGGACTTAAGATAATTGGCAACAGCTTCGTCTTTGCTGGAATCATTTTCACTAGTAAGACCTGATACTGCATTATATAGGCCATTATTCCAGTTAGTAGCAACACCACCGCCTGTCAGCTGAGCCACACCTTCAGTAAACCAGGTTGGAAGGAAGCCTTTGGTCATGGCGATAGGCATTGTGTACTGCATTAAGGTATGAGTAAGCTCATGAGCTATGGTGCTCTCAAGAGTATTAGTTCCTTCGGTTCCGCTAACTGAAGAATTGGAAAAGTCATCTTTATCAACTGTCATACCAAGAGTAAGGCCATGGACAGTATATGAAGTTCCATCGTTACTGGTGGAAGAAAGAAGGCTTGCATAAGCAAGAGTATTGCTTGCACCGTCAACATATTTTATATCGAGAGAAATAGGAACTTCGCTGCCGCCGCTCTGGCTTTCGAAGGCTTTCTTGATCGATGGAAAAGCGCTGAATATCTGGTTTACAGCATTGGGAATAAGAGTCTGGCTTATAACTTCACCCAAAGTATCCCAATTAGAGCCTGGAGTTGTAACACCATCTATCGTTGATGGATAGGAGATTGTTATATTGCTTGCACTTACGCTTCCGTCAGCACCAAGTGTCATATTGAAATTAATATTTTGTTCAACAGAAAATGAATCTGTTGGAGAATATCCTTCTGATGGGAAAAGATGTATCTCGTTAAAGGTTGTACATGCAGCATTTTTATCAATCTGATCAAGGATCTGCCTGTATTCAGCTTCAACGTACATGCGGTCAGTATCAGTCATGGTATCGTTGGAAGCTTTTACAGCAAGTTCGTTACTACGCTGGAGCATATCGTGAACTTCATGAAGGGATCCTTCTGCGATCTGGATAAGAGATACACCGTCCTGACAGTTTCTTGAAGCCTGAGACAGACCTCTTATCTGACGGCGCATTTTCTCAGAAATGGCAAGACCTGCCGCATCATCTGCTGCTCTGTTTACCTTATATCCTGAAGAGAGCTTTTCAGATGATTTCGCCAGGTTTCCTGTTGTGATATTAAGCGTGCGATTCGAGTTCATCGCACTTATGTTGTGTTGAATGACAAAGCCGCCCATTGTAATACTAAGTAAAGCCTTTCTGTAGACGTCCTTGTCTGGTAATAATAATCTGGTAAATCCTTTTCCTATACTATTTATCGGTTCTTTGGCGGCTAATCATTATCTAAAGAATTTGAAGTGATTATCATGGCGACAAAGATAACTGGTATATCCCGTGATCTGATTATTCATCCGGGAGAAACAATAAGTGATATTCTCGTAGAACGAGGAATAACGCAGGCAGAATTAGCTGCGAGAACTGGAGTGACTCCTGCGTATGTATGTAATGTTATAGCAGGAAAAAAAGACATTTCCGCTAAGTTCGCTCTTGCATTGGAATATGCTTTGGGTGTATCAAAGTCATTTTGGATCAATCTG
>NZ_JAILQF010000292.1 GCF_024699075.1 Butyrivibrio sp. | reverse complement strand
AGACATTGCAAAAGCTCGAGGCATCAAAAGAGTTACAGGCGTCAAAAAAGCAGAACTGATCGACAGTCTTTGCGCACTCGATGATCAGGAAAAAGCTTCAGCAGCATCCAACGAAGATGCTAAAGCAAAAAAAGCTGCTGAAAACAAAAAAGGTACAGAACGTAAAAAGGATGCCGAATCCAAAAAGAGTGCTGAAAACAAAAAAGGCACCAAAAACACTAAAGCTGTTAAAACTGTAACCACTAAAAAAGAAGCTGACAAGCCTGCCAGAAAAAACGATAAGATTGAAGATGATTCTTCAAAAACACAGGCACCCGCTTCTGAAAAAAACAATAGCAACGCGCAAGCAAAAAAAACAAATCACACACAAAACACCCCAAAAGAACAACAGCATAAATCACGCCGAATCATACAGGTTAATGGCAATTCTCAAAGCAAAGCTGCTTCAAGTTCAGATCAGCGTAAGCCTTCATCTATGATGGATCAGCGTAAGTCTGCTCCTGGTATGGACCAGCGCAAACCCGCTCCCGGAATGGACCAGCGTAAATCAAAGGCAGCATCAGATTTCCGCAAGCAGCCTCCAAAGAAGGATATCGCCAATCACGAGCAGGATGCTCCTAAGGAAACTGAATCTTCATCAGAACCAATGCCTGTAGGCGGAATTATTGAGATCATGTCTGATGGTTTTGGATTTATCAGAAGTGAGAACTATCTTCCTGGAGAGAATGATATCTATATCGCTCCTGCCATGATCCGCAAATTCGGTCTCAGGACAGGTGATATACTTGCAGGAACAGCCGCAAAGAAAAGCTCTTCCGATAAATTCGCTGCACTTATTCAGCTCGATACTATCAATGGATACACACCTGAAGAGTCTATCAAAAGATTTGCTTTCCAGAAAATGACGCCTGTATTCCCTGACAAGAAGCTCAGTCTTGAATATCCAGGTGCTCCTGTTTCAATGAGGATCATGGACCTTATTGATCCTATTGGTAAAGGTCAGCGTGGTATGATCGTATCTCCTCCAAAAGCAGGTAAGACCACTCTTCTTAAAGACGTTGCCAAGTCTATTAAGAGGAACTTCCCTGATATGCATATCATCATCCTTCTTATTGATGAAAGACCAGAGGAAGTTACAGATATTAAAGAATCTATTGAAGGACCTAATGTCGAAGTTATCTATTCTACATTTGATGAACTTCCTGAACATCACACACGTGTTGCAGAAATGACTATTGAACACGCAAGGCGTCTCGTAGAGCACAGAAAGGATGTAACAATCCTTATCGACTCCATAACAAGACTCACTCGTGCATACAACCAGGTTGTTCCACCGTCAGGTCGTACTCTTTCTGGTGGTCTTGATCCGGCAGCGCTTCATATGCCTAAGAGATTCTTTGGTGCAGCACGTAATATGCGCGAAGGCGGAAGTCTTACCATTCTCGCAACAGCCCTTATAGAAACAGGCTCCAAGATGGACGATGTTGTATACGAAGAATTCAAGGGAACAGGTAACATGGAAATGATCCTGGATCGTAAGCTTCAGGAGAAGAGAATTTTCCCTGCTATAAATATTGCAAAATCTTCTACAAGAAGAGAAGACCTCCTTCTTACAAGTGATGAATTAAATGCAGTTAATCGCATGCGTAAGAGTCTTAACGGTCTTAAGGCAGATGATGCTGCAGATCAGATACTTAATAATTTCTCACGTACAAGATCAAATAAAGATTTCATAACACTTATGAATCGCAGGATCTTCTGATAAATCGGATGCTTTAAAGGTTAATTATTCTTTAAAGCATCCGATATTATTTATAACTAAACTCCATTAAGACTTTTACAAGGAAGGGTTCTCCTCCCCCACAACTCTTTCCCTTCCTGAAAGTAATCACTAAAAATACCGATGGATCCCCTCCATCGGTATTTTTTAGTAGTAATTTTATTAGTGATTATTAGTAGTATTTTTATTTTTGTTTTTAATCAGAAATTTTTATTAGTACTTTTCGCCAGTATTATTAGTACTACTTTTCGTTAGTATCATTAGTACTAATTTTCGTTAGTATTATTTGTCGTACTATTTATTAGTATTATTAACTTAGAATTATCAATATGAGATAAACTCGCAAACGCTTCGCTTTTTGCTCATTATAAATATCTGTAAGGATCACTTATCTTCTTCCGGAGGCTTAGTCATAAGAGAAATAGCTGCAGCAGAAATCTCATATACCTTCCTCTTTGAAACATCAAGTCCGGACTTTTTCATTGCCTCGATATTATCATTAAAATATTTCATAGCTGCATCGATCTGAGCTTTAGTAAAATGTTCTTCGCCTTCACGATGCTCATTCATATGCAGACTTCCATCCTTATTGTCATAACGAACTGAAATATCATACTTATTAAAGCTCTTACCAAAGGACTCCTTGTATAACTGCATAATCAAATCTTCACGGTCTGCCATTTATGCCTCCTGCTTATTGGACTTATAATAAACCATTTCATTTTGCCATGCTTTCCTGGAAGAACCCTGCTGCTTAATATTAGGATCAAGCTCTGTTTCCAAGAAAAAATCATCAAGTGCATCATAGTCATCCCCAGTTGGATTCTCAGCATCTTTAAAGAAAATTCCCATTTTAGCTTCCTCCTTTTCATATAAAGCGGATATTAATATTTTATCATTTATCTGAATGTTTGCATACATTATTTTGTTAAAAACAGTTAGCGTATGCTTACTGATATCCATCAACAAATCACCAGATATATGAATATTTTTTTATTTCTATAAAGAAAAGAATAAGGAAATTTTTCTACAAAAAACCTCCGTATTTACATACGGAGGTAATGAGAAAATTTAGTTATTAAGTTAATTAAAGTAGAAGATTCCAATAACAGATTGTTCTCCATGTCATCTTCTGACCCTGACCATTCAGATTTCTGATAGTCAGATTCTCGAGTTCGTCAAGTTCTCTTCCATCCTTTTGCTTCTTACGAATCTCGGTTACATAATCTACCAATTGCCTATCTTGTACATCCATTGTCATAGTGTCGTCCTCCCTTCGTGCTTCCGGTCACCACTTCCTAGAAGGGATAAATCCGCCAGCAAAAAGCTTAATGAATTATTAACAATGATTACGTCGTTTCCAAGTTGGTCAAAAAAGACATTGCGCCTTAGCAATGTCCCCAAGAGTATTATATTACAGCAGGGCGCATTTTTGCAATCGTTTTGACGTATAATTTTGTACGAAAGTTTCTTTTGACAATTGGTAAATATTTACATTTTACTTCATATTTTGAAATTAGTTTCCAGAAAATGTAATTTCAGTTTCAAAGCTTTCAGGAACAATTATACTGTCAGCACCTTCTGCCAGTGTAACTGTTTCAAGTTCTTTACCTGAAAGATAAGTCAGATAATATACATCCTCATCGCTATAAATTACAGCATTCTTACCTGCATATACTATTTCTTGAACATCTGTTTTGAATTCCTGCTCATGATTTCTGTATATATATACTTCATTATCATCATAATTATATTGAACCAGTAATTTATCAGCTGCAAAGAAACACGTTAAAGCTGCGTCTGTTTTTATATCTTTAGCAAGAAGGCTGGTCCTGCTGTTATGGAATGAATACAGATCTGTTTCATCCTTTTCATCATCATATGCCATATAATAAGCATTTGTATCTTCGGAATATCCCAGCGCTCCATTTTCAGTTACAAGTTTTTGAGATGAAAGTGTTCCATCTGTTGATCTAAATGAAACAATGGCACTACCGCTACCATCTTCTGCAGCACCTTCAATCATAACATATCTTCCATCAGCTGAGCACCAAACAGAACCTTCTTCATATTCATAGTCAAAATCCAGAGACTGTTCCTGCCCACCGGCAAGCATATAAAACCAGTCATCAGAGTCTTCTTTTTGATATATACAGATGCCTGTGTTCATTATCACATTGGACAAATTACCCTTTTCTATCACATTGTCATTATTAGCATCATAATAATACAAGGTAATAATATTATTTTCATCTTCAAAGGTATAGAATAAGCCACC
>NZ_JAILQF010000266.1 GCF_024699075.1 Butyrivibrio sp. | reverse complement strand
CAGGTACTGCACACTTGATGAAGACCTTGACCCTATAAGGGAAGAAATGGATAAGTGCAGGAAGGACAAGTCCTTCAGGGTCAGAAATCTGTCATTTATCGTCCTGTCTTATAACGATGAATGGCTTATGAAAAAATGTCTCAAAGCACTTAAAGAAGAATGTACTGATAATGATGAGATAATAGTTGTAGATAATGCTTCTACTGATGGAATAGCCCAGTGGCTTAGGCAGCAGACCGGAATAAGACTCATAGAAAATGGAGATAATGTTGGCTTTTCCATAGGATGTAATATAGGTGTCATTGCAAGTGAAGAAGATAATGATATTCTTCTTATTAACAATGATGCAGTACTTACTCCTGGAGCCCTTTTTTGGATGAGAATGGCTCTTTATGAGAATATAAACGTAGGGGCAGTAGGAGCTGTCTCTAACAATGCTACAGAGCAGAGCGTTGAGATATATTTAGGAACAACTGATAAAATAGGCTCAGCTATAAAATATGGTATAGCTCATAATATTCCTATGGAAAATCCTTACGAAGACAAGGTAAGGCTTACAGGCTTTTGCGAATTGTTATCAAGGGATGCAGTAAACCACATTTATATAGAGTATACTACAAAGGACGAGGAGCATTTCCCTGAGACTGTACAGCAAACGCTTAGAAATATGAGAGGAAGAAAGCTTTTATTTGATCCGAGATTTACACCTGCATATTTTGAAGATGATGACCTTGGTATAAGGATTTCCGAAGCTGGATACAGGCAGATATTGTGTCATAATGCTTTTGTTTATCATCAGGGCGGAGATACAAATCAGGATACAGTATCAGAAAATACCAAAAATCTTCTTGTAAAGAACAGAAAGGTCTTTGAAGATAAATGGGGCTTTGATATCTGGAATTATGAAGCGGTGTCAGAAGATCTGCTTCGAGCTGTTGCAGATATAGCAGAAGGAAGGGCTGATGGAAAGCCTATATATCCATGGTTTAGATTCCTTGAGATAGGATGTGGCTTTGGAGTTAATATGTCTAATCTTAAATACAGATATCCAAATTGCTATGTTGCAGGAACGGAAAGTTTTGTTGATGTAGCTTTTCTTGGCAGATACATGGGAGACATCGTAGCAGGGAATCTTGAAGAGACAAAGCTTCCTTTCCCGGATCACTCTTTTGACATAATATGTATTTATGACGCATTAAACCATGCGGAAAATAAAGATGAGCTGTTTATGAAGATAATGCGCCTTTTGAAGACCGACGGATATATAATTGTTTCGAAGGGAAGTGGTAATAGTATACCAAAGAGCATAAATACTGTAATAATCTGATCTTGAAATAATAAAAAATAGCGAATTGATTTGCAGTTTTACAAAAAAATGCAGATCAATTCGCGTTTTGACTATAAGCTAAGGTTTGAAGATTTTAAATTTCAAACCTTAACTTATGGCTAGGATTCTTTTTAGGGCCGGAGCGTAGGAGCCGCACTGGCGGTAGTATTCGAGAGCTTTTTGAGGCTCTCCCAGACTTTCGTATATAAGACCTATATTGTATTTGGGAGCATAGGTATTGACGCCGTCTATAGAATAATTTTTGATATTCATGGCCTTTTGGAACTGGTCAATAGCTTCATCATATCTTGCGTTGTTCATATATATAAGTCCCATAAGATATACATAGTCTGCACGGTTTTCGAACTTGTCATAGAACTCTTCAAGCGACAGAGCTTTATCATACTGTTTCAATTCCAAAAGACAGAAACCGTAGCTTTCAACCATGTCATGTACATATGTATGAACAGGGTTAGGACGAAGTGATATTCCGCTATAGAAATAGTGCGATGCAAGCGCAGGATCTTTCATGGCTACGTAACATTTGCCAAGCTGATAATATGTATAGGCTGAAGGTCCTTCTGTTCTTAGGGTATCCTGAAGCATTGTAAGGTCACGTTCTGCCTTTTTTCTTCTGTTATTGATGGTCTCAAAGCCGGCATGATAAAAGGTAAGAGGTATTTCAAAATATTTTGGGCTGTCATAATCCATTGGGACAAGTTCCTTGTTTATGGGCTCAATTGTCTCCTGG
>NZ_JAILQF010000247.1 GCF_024699075.1 Butyrivibrio sp. | reverse complement strand
AAAATCTTAGCCATTTCGGCCATAGGACCTACTGCAGTCTGCAAATCCTCTATAGCCTGATCCAGTCCCTCAAAGTCAACCTCTGACATAGCCTTAATTGATTCTGTCAAAGACTCGGAATTTTCTTCCATAAACTGATTCATGTTACTTGCAGCAAGGCTTGCATTTTGCGACATTTCATCAATTCCTTCAAGAGTAGTCTGAGCCTTTTGAACGGTAGTTGTGATTTCGTCAAGCGAACTGTTTGCTTTATCAACAGTTGTTGATACTTTACTCATAGTCTTAAGCATTGCAGGAACCATGATTACTACTGCAACTAAAATAATTACAGTCATTGCAAGCAGTAAATTTGATGTTCGCTTTGCAACCTTTAGCTGCTTTTCTTCAAAATCTCGAATCTGTGTTAGTATCTCATTTTCAGACAACGTGCTCTCATCTACATCAGCCATAACCCTTCTCCCTCCTGATGATTATTTTTTAGATAAAGAAAGTACGTATTACCAATTACATTGTCTCACCCAATTTCACATAAGTAAAGCCTGTTTTAGTACAGAACTCCTGCAAAGCAGATCCAAACACCTTCATATAAGCATCTTCTTTAAACTGTGCCTCACCTGATAAGAATATTATTACACTTCCGCTCTTGATATCCCACTCAATATCAGTCTTTGGCTCAAGTGCAAACAATTCTTTAAAAGAAATACCATAATTCTGCCTGCAATAATCTTCTCTATTTGGAAGATCTTTAGATTCATCTATTATTGCTGCTTTTATAGTATTTAAAACATCACACTCATTAAGCAAAATAAATTCTACTACATTAAGAGAAGTGATCTCATATCCGCCAAGTCTCATATCTTTGACAATGGAATCAAAATCAGCTTCTGTACTTGCAAAAGGATCAATCTTAGAATCGCCGTATCCAAAAACCGCATCATATAACTCTTTGTTCATCTTTACCTCCGTCTTTCAACGCAGAATGAAAAACCTTATTAAATCAGCGTGCATTTTGTATATCGGCTTATATCATTTGAAAATTCAGATATATATTCAAAATAATATTTGCCAAAATTTTGTATACAAAAATCCCTGCACCTTAGGAAATCAACGTGGTACAGGGATTTAATCTACTGTATGATTTTTACTTTTTCGGATTAATTAATTGATACTACTTTATAATCCTTATCTTCCACAGTTTTCTTAAGAACATCATCAGCTACATTGCCTGATAATTCTACTACTGCAGTTCCGTTCTTATGTGAAACATTAGCTATCTCTACACCCTCGATATTCTCAAGAGCTTTTTTTACTGTTGCTTCGCAATGTTCACACATCATGCCTTCAATATTCATTGTCTTTGTCATAATAATATTCTCCTTTTGATTTGTACTTTCTATTTCATCTACCTTAGAATTATTCATTTCAGGCAGAAGTTTCGCGTTTTCATCAATTTTAATCTTATTACTGAGCATCTTATCTTTAGATGGATCATGAATATTTATAAGATTAAGCCTAAGAGCATTCATGCATACTGTAAAGCTTGAAATACTCATTGCCGCTGCTCCAAACATCGGGCTCATGTTAAGTCCAAGCTTGGTATAAGCTCCTGCTGCTAGAGGTATCAATAATATATTATAAATAAATGCCCAAAACAGATTTTCATATATATCAATAAGGGTTCTTCTTGATAAGCGAATAGCTGCAACTACATCACTAAGTCCTGATTTCATAAGAACAATATCCGCTGCATCAATTGCCACATCCGTTCCCGCTCCTATAGCTATACCAATATCAGCTCTTGTGAGGGCTGGCGCATCATTTATTCCGTCACCAACCATGGCAACTTTACCTTTTTTCATGAGCTCTTTTATAACAGCTTCTTTACCATCAGGTAAAACTCCGGCCACAACTTCATTGACACCTACTTCATCGCCTATAACCTTTGCAGTCTTCTCATTGTCACCGGTTACCATTACAACATATATGCCCATATCCTTAAGCTCTTTGATGGCATTCTTGGAATCTTCTTTGATTACATCAGCTACAGCTACGATTCCAAGCATTTCATTTCCTTTGGCAAAGAAAAGAGGCGTTCTACCTTTTTCTGATAATTCATCTGCCTTTTTTATCATATTATCAGGAATATTAGCATATGAACTTACATGTTTCCTGTTTCCGCTTACAACTGTTTCATTGCCAAGGCTTCCTTTAAGTCCGTTTCCGGGGATCTCTTCGAAATTACTTATTTCATGCCCATTTATAGACTTTTCTGTTCCATATTCTACAATTGCCTTTGCCAGAGGATGCTCACTCATCTTTTCAAGAGAATATGCATACTCCATCAGTTCATCTTCAGAAACATTGTCAGCACTTATTATATCTGTAACCTTTGGTTTTCCTTCTGTTATTGTTCCTGTCTTATCAATTGCTACTATCTGAACATGTCCTGTATTTTCTAAAGATGCAGAAGTTTTAAATAAGATACCGTTTCTTGCACCTATTCCGCTTCCAACCATGATTGCAACCGGAGTTGCAAGGCCAAGTGCACACGGGCAACTGACTACAAGTACAGCTATAGCTCTTGTAAGTGCCGTAGCAATCGGGGCTCCAAGTATCATCCAGATCACAAATACGACGAATGCAACAATCAAAACAGCTGGTACGAATATACCTGAGATCTTATCTGCAACTCTCGCTATAGGAGCTTTCGTAGATGCTGCATCAGATACCATCTGAATTATCTGACCAAGTGTTGTATCATCTCCAATCCTTGTCGCTCTACATGTGATAAATCCTGACTGATTAATGGTTGCAGCTGATACTTTATCACCTTCAAACTTATCAACTGGTATTGATTCACCCGTAAGAGCCGCTTCATTGACCGCGCTAGTCCCAGATATAATAACGCCATCTACCGGAATCGCCTCTCCAGGCCTTACTACAAAGCTTTCTCCAATTTCAAGATCATCAATATCAATTGTTATCTCTTTTCCATCTCTTATTACATTTGCTTTTTTGGGAGCAAGTTTTAAAAGACTTTTAAGTGCATCTGTAGTACGACCTTTTGAGATTGCTTCGAGTAATTTTCCTATTGTAATAAGCGTAACTATCATTGCAGCAGATTCAAAATACAGTTCATTCATTAAACCTTTCATTGAATCCATCATTGAATCCATGTCACTTACTTTTTCCATCATAATTGTACTCATTCTTATCAGTGTTACAAAACTATAGGAAAAAGATATTCCGGATCCCATCGCAACAAGCGTATCCATATTAGGTGATCCATGCATAAGAGACTTAAATCCGCTTATAAAAAATTTTTGATTTATAACCATAATAAGCCCGGATAAAAGCATCTCTATTATGCCGATCGTCAACATATTATCTGATATAAAAGCTGGTGCCGGCCATTTCCACATAGAAACACCCATGCTAAAGTACATAAGTACCAGAAGCAAAATAATTGAAACAATCAGCCTCTTTTTGATCACCGGCGATTCTCTGTCGATAAGAGCTTCTTCTTTTTCAGCAATTGCTGCAGATGCTTTTGAAGTCCCTTTGTTTTCACCCATAATGCTTGCACCATAACCGGCATCTTCAACTGCTTTTATAATGCTTGAAGAATCAGCTGATCCTGAAACACTCATTGAGTTTGTCAAAAGAGATACTGAACAGGAGCTTACTCCATCCACGCTATTTACTGCTTTCTCTACGTGCGCCTGACATGCCGCACATGTCATTCCTGTTACAACGTATTTATCCATAACAATCCTTTCTAATACCTGGTCACTTCTATTTCTTAATAAGGATCAGGATTGTTCATTATTATAGTCATTATATCTTTAGTGACTTCACACATATAAATTCGTGACTTTTCTCGCCATTTGATTACCTTGGGCAGTTAATAAAGTGCGAAATTTGAGTTTAGTGATTTTATCTTTAGCGAATTTATATTTACTTTCACTATCTATACTTACGTTTTGTTTATTAGATCATTTTTTGTAAAAGATCTATAAGTTCACCCAGCTTCTCATCTGATCCCTGTCTTACATCATCTTTTACGCAGGTTTTCACATGATTAGCAAGAAGTACCTTGGAAAAGGAGTTAAGAGAGCTTCTTGCTGCCTGAACCTGTGTCAGGACATCAACGCAATATGCATCATTCTCAATCATTCCTCTTATTCCTCTTATCTGGCCTTCTATTCTGCTGAGACGATTTATAAGATCTTTGTACTCTTTTTCTGCTCTTTCTTTGGTCTTGCCAGACATACAGCAGTTCTTAACAGAAGCTTCTGCTTCTTCTATAATTTTCTCCTGCTCTTTATTTTCTTCACAGTGTGGACAGTTTTTCTTAGCCATATCATGCTCTTTCTATAATTTACTCAGATATTTACAGTTTCTTATTAATTATCTTATTTATATTGCTGTTTCCAAATATACCCCTTGGGGGTATTTCTTTATATGATAATATACCCCTTGGGGGTATGTGTCAACATTATTATAAAAAAATCCCACACTCATTTGTCAAGGCAAAGAGTGCAGGATTATCCGCTCCCATCTTCAAATTCTATGATGACGCGAGAACTCTGATTTATGCTTCAGTCCAATAAGGGCCTAAGCCCAATAATACAATTAAACTCTGATTATTATTATTTTGTTTTAGAAAGTAAATACTCTGATATCTTGTAATACCATCTTTAGTAGATATTCAGTTGTTCCTTCTTCAAGTAATACAGATATTTTTTATCAGTCTTAAATGTTAAACTCACAAACGCTTCGCTTTTTGCTCGTTATAAAAATTACTGCTGACGCAGTTCTACGGGTACGGGGCTTATACCCCCGCACCCGAAATCAAGATATTCCCACCACCTAAATGTGATGGGTTATCTTGATCATTTTTATATATAATTATTCATATGTCTCCCAAATATAATCAAACTCATTCATAATTTTGTCCAATAAAATAGCGGCTTGTATTCACTAAAATGAATGCAAACCGCATATCAATGCAGTTTTCAAATGATTCTATATCGAAAATCCAAAGAAATTGCCTTTCGGATGTAATGTTACATTGAAGGAATATTTAGCTTAAACAAATATTATATGATCTTATTCTTTATTCTTTCGGCTTTTTAAAATATCATCCAGGTAATTTGTTTTATTTACTATGCTATTATTTTTCTTTTTATTTTTTGTTTCTCTGTCATTATCAAGATCGTATTTAACTGATGGAATTCTGTTTATAAGATCATAAAATTCATCATCTTTATAATCTTCATTTTCTTTAATGTTTTCATTTTCTTTAATGTTTTCATTTTCTTTAATAATGTATTCTTCTTTATCCTCTTTAGTATTATGTTTTGCAAGGCGTAGTGTTTCGTCGCTCAATATGTTTACATCTGTATTTTTTCTATTATTATCTTTTTCAGAATAACTTTTTCTTACTTTTTGATCATTATCTTTTTCATAATTACTTCCTCTTACTTTTTGATCCTTATCTTTTTCAGAATTACTTCTTTTTACTTTTTTATCCTTATCCTTTTCAGATTCTACATATACTTTTGGTATACTATTAAGGTAATTCTCGTATTCTTCTGTGTAGATGTATTTACCAAGATTTATAAGATGATAATACCTTAAAAGCATAAGTCTGATATAATCCGGACATTTGTTTCTTCCGCTCTTCCATGCCTCAATTGATTTTTCCGGAATACAGAAGCAGTCTCTAAGTCCGCTATTTGATATCTCTGCCTTTTCCATTATATTAAAAAAAGAAGTATTATATGCTTCGTATACTTTTTCCAAAGCAGTATAGAATTCCTCAATACCAATACCACTGTTCTTTTCAAGATATTTAGGATTAAAATACTTGCTTTCATATGCCATACTGCATAGTTCTCTATAAGACTTTGCCTTTGAGGAAGCATCCCACATTGCTGCAAATGATTTATTTGTAATAATCTTTTTTCTATGTTTCACGAAAGTACACCTCGAACATGTTGATTGATTTATTCCCTATTTTACAGGGGTTATTTTTCTTTCCTTTATCTTATTTTACCATATTTCAATACATTTGTAATATATTTAATTATACATGCTTATCCGTAATGTTTCACGAGCTTTTTATTTATCAACTAATACTTCTATCCTTGCAATTTTATTACCTTGGGTAGTTAATATAGGATTTTCGGGTCTCAAAAAACTTATATTAACTGCACAGGATATAAAATTTGAAAGGAACTTAGATTGTTTATAAGTGTGAAGTATAAGTTTATCAAATTGTTAAACTCGCAAACGCCTCGCTTTTTGCTCGTTATAAAATCACTTAGTTACATATTCAATTGCCAAATGATATTCTTTTTCAGCTTACTGACTTATACATCAAAAAACAGCCTCAAAAATCTGCTTTATACAGAATTTCTAAGGCTGTTTTATTCAAATGATAAAACCTGTTACTATGAATTGTTAACTTCTATATCACTTAACTGCATTAATAATATCCATTACAGCTTTACTTATTTCTTTATTCGCTTCAAGTGCCTTTTCTCTACTTGTTTGCTTTGTGTAGAAATAGAATTTAATCTTTGGCTCTGTTCCTGATGGTCTTATTGAAAACCATGTGTCTGATTCTTTAAGGTTTTCATCGTTCTCCTTAAGGAAATATCTAAGAGCATTTGTTCCAGGAATTTTGTTTTCCGGATGTCTGATATCTTCTGAACCATTCAGGTAATCTATAATATTTACTACTTCTCTTCCTGCAATTTCCTTTGGCGGATTGCTTCGAATGTAATCCATCATACGACCAATTCTCTCTGCACCCTCGATTCCTTCAAGAACCATATTAGGTTCATATTCATCATAAAAGCCATACTTTTCATAAAGCTCAGTAAGTACCTGCCAAAGTGTTTTGCCCTGCTTTCTGTAATATGCAGCTGCTTCAGCAACAAGCATACCTGCACTGATACCATCTTTGTCTCTGATATCGATACATGCTGAATATCCTACTGACTCTTCATATCCGAACAAATACTGATATTTATTTTCTTCGAGGAAGGGGATTCTTCCGCATATATTCTTAAATCCGGTAAGAGATTCAAACATCTCCACTCCATATGATTCAGCCATTTTGGTTGTCATTGTTGATGTTACTATTGACTTAACCATTGCTCCATTAGATGGAAGTGTGCCTGCACTCTTATGTCCTTCAAGTATATAATTTACAAGCAAATATCCTGTCTGATTACCATTAAGCGGAATATATTCACCATTATCTGACAGTATCTCTATTGCAAATCTGTCTGAGTCAGGATCTGTAGCCATTAAAAGTTCTGCGCCTATCTTCTTACCAAGCTCTTCTGACATTTTAAATGCTGCAGGAGCTTCAGGATTGGGGTATCCAACTGTGGTAAAATCAGGATCAGGATCCTTTTGTTCATCAACTATCTGCCAATTTGTAAAGCCTCTGTCTTTGAGCATTTGGGTGAAAGGAATACTGCCAGCTCCATTTAAAGGTGTGTATACAAGTGGTATAGAAAGATCAAGCTCATCTTTCCCATGGATTGATAATGATTCAATTTTATCAAGGTATTCTCTGTCATATTCAGGTCCAAGAACAATAATTTTACCTTCACTTACAGCATTATCAAAATCATATTTTTGTACACCATTAAAATAATCCACTTTAAGAATGCATTCTGTCATTCCATCAGCAATTTCCTGGCCTACCTGACATCCATCTTCCCAATAAGCCTTATAGCCATTATATTCTCTGGGATTATGTGATGCAGTAATATTTATTCCTGAAATTGTTCCAAGTCTCCTTACAAGATATGCAAGCTCAGGTGTTGGACGAAGATCAGGAAAAACATATGCCTTTATTCCATTTGCTGCAAGTATTGAAGCTGTATATCTTGAAAACTCTTTTGATTTATGGCGTGGATCATGAGCTATAACTACTCCTTTATTCATAGCTTCCTGTCCGAACTTTTTGATATAATCAGCAATACCCTGTGTTGCTCTTCCTACTGTGTAGAAATTCATTCTATTAGTCCCAACACCTATTTTTCCTCTAAGTCCTGCAGTACCAAATGATAATTCTTTATAAAAACGGTCCTCAATATCTGCCTCAGCACTAGGATCCGTCTTGCTCTTATTAACTACCTCATCAAGTTCTATGTAAAGAGGATCATCTTTGGGGAGTTTTGATAACCATTCTGTGCATCTTTCTTTGTAATTCATGTTTTTTCTCCTTTCGAATGATATTTAACGTAATTATTATCGCACATATATTCTTATTCGGCAAAACCTTGTTATTGCCAGTACATTCTTTAAAGGCCTATAATTAAGTTGCAATATACAGTTCTTTATCCGGAGGTCTTATAGTGAATAAAAAAAAGATTACTCTTTCAATAAAAATACAGTTATCAATTCTAATTTTATCTACTATTTTTATTATAGTTTGTATATTTTCCTCATCTTTTGCAGATTGGTATACCAGCAATATATTTCCTATTTGGATCAATACTTATGGCCGATTTACTAGTCTTTTTCCTTTTTCTTTTGGTGAAAAGCTTATTTTTGTAGGACTTATTCTTTTGGGACTTTTATTAGTTGTTTTCATTTATTTATTGTTTTCACTAATTGTTTTTTTATTTAGAAAAAATAAAGATCGCAAATTTCATATTCCTGTATTTATCCAAAAATATCTAAGGTTCATATCATGGGTTTTGACCATTATATATCTTGTGATGAATCTAAACTGCTTTTCTTTGTATCAGTGTTCACAGATGGATTGCAATCATAGTTATACACTAGAAGAGTTAACTCTTCTAAGGGATCATATTGTAAATAAGCTTAATGCTTACGCAGTTACTTTTGAACGCGATTCATCCGGTAATATCATTTATACCGGTGATATGGAGTCTGAAGCAAAGAAAGCAATGCAAAAGCTTGACGGCCTTTTTGAACGAATGGATGGTTATCAGGTAACTCCTAAAACTCTCGATAATTCTGTCTTTATGAGCCAGCAATATATGCAGGGATATTACTTTCCTTTTTCCATGGAAGCAAATATCAATGGTCTTATGTCTATTTCAAACAAACCTTTTACTATGTGTCATGAGCTTTCTCATACTCGCGGATATATATTCGAGGACGAAGCAAATCTTATAGGTTTTATGGCATGTATAAATTCTGATGATCCATTTTTTCAATATAGCGGCTACATAAGTGTTCTAAATTATGTAAATAACGCTTTTTATAAATCTGTAGATATCGATACTTACAGATCACATGTAGAAGTAAGTGATCTTGTGTGGTACGATGATCAGTTTCTGACAGAAGAAGCCTGGGACTATGTCAATTCCCATTCATTTATATCTACCGAAACAATAAAAAGCGCAGCCGATACTTTCGTCGATACTACGCTTAAGGTTAATGGTGTAGAAGAAGGAAAGCTTAGTTATAACCACGTTGTAGACCTTCTTATCACTTATCATGATTATAATGATTAGCTTATTATCTCACCTTTCAAGGCCAGATATTCAGTAAATAGTTTGCGGGTGTTTTGGATTGTTTCCTGACAAAGGCCTGGAAGCTCACTTCCCCATTCTTTTGTTACTGATTCAACAGCCATATCCATCTTGCTTCTCATATTCTTCATTATATCAGAATTACCACCTGACATAGTCTTTGCAAAATCAAACAATCTCTCAGATGTATGCTTAACGCCCCAATAACCATCTTCCGAAACGTCTGCTTTTGCTCTTGTCTTAGATTCTGAGCCAACAGCAAGATCTCCACTTGAAAGAAGTTTCCAAACACTTGCAGCATTATTCCTTCTATAAGCTTCTAGTTGACCTTTTAAAGAAGCTTCAGATATTTGCTCAAATTGTTCTTCCTTTTGAGCCGCAATTTCATTATTGTTACTTGTATTCTCCGATTCTTTCTTGACTTTTTGTGGTGATTTATATGTGACCTGTTTTGGAATATATGTTGAACCTTCATATACTGCTGCTGGTTCATATGATATTGTTTTATTTTTATTGTTTGTTGCAATATCGTTATTATCACGTGCAGCATTTTTATATTCAGTTGTCAAAAGACTATCTTTCCTTCGCTTATCCCTGCTATATGTTGTGCCTTCATATATTTCATATCCCTTTTCTGTGTATGAAGTCATAGAGCACCCTCCTTGTGCAATTTGGTCTATTGCTTTTACAACTCGTGCCAAAAATGAAGTGCATATGTTTTTTACTTTTGGAAATATATAGAACTTTCTATTATGATATCACATTCTTCCGGCTCTTTCATCTGTTTTTTAAGGGCCACCGTGAACCTTTATGTTATTTTTTTAACAATACGGGTCACCGTGGCCCCTAAAAAGTAAAAATTTTAATAAAAACAGAAAAGTTTTGATATTTTTATAGACAATTATGTTTCATACCAATTTATATATGCTATAATTTGAAAGAATAAAATAAATACATGGGAGAAAAAAATGAGAACAATATCTTTTTACTCTAACAAGGGTGGGGCAACAAGAACTACCAGCGTGTTCAATATTTCAGCGGTTCTCGCGAAAAATTACGGCGCTAAAGTATTAGTAATAGATACCGACCCCCAGGCAAACTTAACAATGAGATATATGTCATACAAAACTCTCGAAAATGGTGGCAGTTATGCCTGGATAGATGGAATCAGCACCATAGAAGATTGCTTTTTAGCACCTCAAAGAATGAGAAAAGCTGTAGTAAAAGATGCTATTCAACAATGTATGTTCCCAACCAAAAACGGCGAAGAGCCTTCATATCATAATATAGATATCATCTGTACTAGGAATAAGGATATGTCAGAAACTACATTGTCAAATGTCGAGCAGACAATAAGTACAGGATCTATAAGCAAAGAAGTACTAAATAAGGTTCTTGCAGAAGTAGGTGACTATGATTACGTTCTTATAGATATGGATTCATCTATAGGGCCTTTGAATCAGATGTCACTTGAATCAAGTGATTATGTAGTAACTCCAGTACATGTAGATCCAAATAGTAAAGATGGTATTCCTTCTTTCAGCACATTCTTTTCCGAAAGAAAGAGTATTAATAATCATCTGGAACATCTTGGTTTCTATAGCGTAAGAGTTAATGGTAATGATTCTTATGCAAAAGAACTTACTGCAGAACTAGAAGGGCTTCTTGGAAGTAATCTTTTTGATACCTATACTAAAGAAGCTTCACAGGCTAACTGGTCACTGGATAATGGAATTCCACTTTGTTGGTATGAACCAGGATGTCAGATAGCCAAGAACTATGTAGCTTTAACTAAAGAAATATTATACAGAATTGAACAGAAAGAGGAGAACTAATGCCAAGACAATCAATGCATGTTAACAGCAACGTAATAGCAGCCAAATATCAGCAGAAAGATTCTCAAAGTCTTAACATAGCACTCGATAAACTCGTAGAAAACAAGGAAAACGAAGAATTATTCGGTGGTGTAGATGAAGAATCAATTCAAAACCTCGCAAATGGAATCAAAAAAGATGGTTTCAGAGGTGTAATAAATGTTTGGGATAAGCGTGACGGAACATATGAAATATATTCCGGTCACAGAAGAGTACGCGCGCTGAAAATGATTGGTTATAATAAGCTCATCCCTTGCGTAGTAAGCCCATACCCGGAAAAAGAAACAGACAGGCAGAGACTTCTACTTGCTTTCAATATTCATTCTCGTGGAAGTATATATGCAGCTGCCAGTGGTAAAAGTATATATATTACAAGACAGATAAATCTTTTAAAAAGTATCCTTAAAAAGGAAGGCTTTACAGGAAATGTATTAAACGAAATAGCAAGTGAATTTGGTACTTCAGTAACAACCGTAAAAAGATATATGCGTCTTAATGATTGCACACAGGCTGTAATAGATGCAGAATCAGATGGAATAATTCCCCTTTCAATTGCTTCCACAATGAGTACATTATCAGAATCTACTCAGGATGAAACAATAAAGATGATCAAAGAAGCAATTGATAATGGAAGAGAATTTTCCAGAAACGAACTGACGGAATTTATTAAAAATATAAAAAATGACAGCACAAATGAAAATCTGGAAAATATGAGAAATGAGCTTCTTGGAGAGATCGCGTTTGTAAATCTTTTTGGAGATCAGGAAATAGAAGAAGATATCATAGAAGAAGAAACAGAACATGTAAAAAAATCAAAGCCAGCTAAAACAAAAGTAGTAAAATCCTACTATGATAAATACGAAGCTTCATTTACTAAATTTGAAAAGAACATCTCCAAGATCACTGATGAGAATGAAAGGCTTGCACTTAAGGATCATCTGACAAGAATACTAAAGCTATTAAAATAATATTATTCATAAGTATATTTAAGATATACAAATATATAACATATGCATACACAATTATTATAAAAAATAATTATAAAAAGATCGCTGGAGACTATATCAGCGATCTTTTTGTTTTATTAAAAAAAATATAATGCTATTTAATACATAAAGAACACTTCATAAATACTACACTAAAACTTCGTACATAGAGATTAGTTCTTTACTTGCAATTTGATTTCCTTAGACATTTAACAAATGATATTTTTGACTTAACCATAATTTATTAACTGCCAAGTTATCAAATATGCATAGATCATAGGTGTTTACAAAATGGGAAGTATGAGTAATATATCCAATGAATAAATCT
>NZ_JAILQF010000238.1 GCF_024699075.1 Butyrivibrio sp. | reverse complement strand
CGCCCGTTGTGACGTCCTGCGCCGTAAATGAATGCCACCACCAATCATATCCCTGATGTGCCAAAGGACCATGTAACATAAATGCATTACGCTTTTTGCTGTGTCTGTTGAATTTTCCCATCTCTATACTTGTCCTTTTATATGCGAAATTTAATCTATAAAACTAAACTAGCTAAAACACAGCCAATGGATTATTACCATAGGCTGTGTCTAAGTTATCATTATTTATTTGATTCAATAGAGTTTTTTACTTGCTTTATATATTCTTTAGCTTTATCGCTGGAAATGTTGAATTTCTTGCATAACTTTTGCTCTATAACATCAATAGCAACATTATCTTCAAGCTTATCTTCTATAAAGATCTGAATTCCTTGTTCAATTCCTTGTTCAATTCCTTGTTCAATTCCTTGCTCCAAGCCTTTTTCCAAGCCTTGATCAAATATAGTAAAACATGGTAAATCAAGTATTTTTCCACCCATAACATCACCCACTTTCTTTTGAACATTATCTTCTTTCATTGTGAGTTTATATGCAACACTATATGTTAACCTAATGATAGCATCATAAGAAACCGCTGACAAGTTGCCTGATTCCTGTTCTTTTTCAAGTCTGGCAAATATATTCAGGGTGTGCAAGACTCTCTTCCTTAGATATACTTACCCCCGGCTCATACTTCTTGGAGATATTCCATAATACTTTTTGAACACATTGGAAAAATAACTTACATCACTAAATCCTACTTTTTCTGCGACAACAGATAGCTTTTCATCTGTAGTTGTGATTAGCTTTTTTGCTTCCTGCATTCTATATTGAGTTATATATTCTGATAAAGTCATATCCATCTGACTTTTAAACATCTTTCTTAGATAAGTCTGATTTACACATAGCTTCTCAGATATATCTGAGATTGAAAGGCTACTGTTTGAGAAGTTTTCCTCAATGTATTTTTTTGCAGTGCTTGCCACATCATAGGTCTTTGAATTCTTCTTTGCTTTTTCAAATTCAATTCTTTTTTTGTAAAGATAGATAACCTTCTCTTTCATTTTTTCAGGGCCTTCTTCAAATGCCAAATACTTCTCTGGCGAAAAGCTCTCTCCATATATCTTTTCAATAGAAAAACCATTACTGATAATATTGGTCATGAGTATACTTATGGCGCTTGATAGTAGGTTCATAACATCAAAGGTTCCTGAAGAATCGTTTTGACTGTTACCAGTTTTAATATTATTCCATAAATCATTGATTACGCTTTCAACATCATCCTCCTGAAGTGTCTCAAGGTCTTTATTAAGTCTCAAAATAGCATCAAGTGAGCCATTCATTAAAGAGTTTTCTGAGTTCCTAATATCATAAAACTGTCCTGAAGACTTATTATTCAGAAATACCATAAGATTTTCATAGGTTGATTTAATACTTCTTATATTGCCGGCTTTTGCAAGTCCTATAGCGCAATTGATTCCAAGCTGGCTTTTAATAACATCAATAATATCTGAAAACTCATATCCCTTGAAAGAATCAAGCTGACTATTATCATCAAATCTCATGATCACAACTATATTATTTTCATAGTCATGAAAAACTTTAAAAGATCCTTCAATATCGATCTTATCTTCAAGCATTTTAGCTATAAGTTTCTCCCAGTTCATGAAATCTTCAAGTGTAATTCTTGTCTTTTCTGTAAGCTTCGTAAAGTCAAACTTTACAAGCCCCACAAGAAATCCTGTTTCCATGGAACTTTCCAAAGCTTTTTTAGCCTTTTCTTCATTGTCATAAAAAAGGCTGTAGCTCTTTATTTCATCTTCATCTAGTTGTCCTACTCCTGCATAGATAAGTGCTTTGAGTTTTTCTTCGAGATTGTCTTTTTCAGGCTCTTCTAGTGTGTTCTCAACAGCTTTTCCAATATTATCCTGAAGCTTTAAGAGACTCATTATGAGTTCTTCTTTTTCAAATGGTTTTACTATATAATCACATACACCGATCTTTACAGCTTTTCTCGCATATTCAAACTCATTATTACCCGTAATAAGTATTACTGAAATGTCTTTATAATCTGCAGTTATCTTTTCTGCCAGTTCAAGTCCATTAATATATGGCATTGTAATATCAGTCAGAACTACGTCCGGATAGTACTGATCTAACATTTCCAAAGCTTCTTTACCATCATGTGCTTCACAACATATTTCAAAGCCGTAAGAATTCCAATCTATGCATCCCTTTAGATATTCAAGAAATATAGGCATATCATCTACAATCATTATCTTGATCATGCTATTATCTCCGCCTTATTATCGATATATATCGATGTTTAGTTATATATGTTACTTCTATTATTTCTGATTTCTTTTATATACGCTTTTCTATTTTTACTATTTCTTTTATCTCTGTTTCTATTTTGTCTTAATTTACTATTTTTATTTCTGTTTCACTTTTCTATCTGTTTAATACTTTTCTTTTATCTGATATCTGCAACTCATCTGACATCATCATAAGGCAGCGTTATTATGATAGTAGTACCCCTGCCTTCTTCACTTTCAATATAGGCACCATATTCTTTACCAAAATACAGCTTTATTCTATGAGATACACTATAAAGTCCGAAGTGACTTCCTCCTTTAGTTCCATCATGGTCAGAGGCTTTATTCTCATTATCCTGTTCACCTTCATCAAAGCTTTTCTTAAGATCTTCCTTCAATAATTCATTAAGCTTTTGAAGTTCATCCTGTTCTATACCAATTCCATCATCTGAAACCTTAAGTACCGCAATCTTCTTTTCATTCTTTTCTTCAAGAGTACCTGTAACTGTGATCCTGCCCCAAGTAGGTTTATTCTTGATGCCATGGTATATAGCATTTTCTACGAGTGGCTGTAGTGTCATCTTAGGTACCTGTGAATTTCTTATTTCATCTGCAACATCTATTTCGTAAGTAAACTTATCCCCATATCTCATTGTCTGAAGTTCAAGATAATCGCGTATTATCTGGCATTCACGGCTTACCGTTACGATTTCTTCACTTCCTGACAAGGAATTTTTATAATAATTTGCAAGCTTTTGAGTTACTCTGGTAGCTTCCTTTGATCGTCCCATTTCGTTGAGCATAATGATTATATCAAGTGTATTATAAAGGAAATGAGGTTTAACCTGCTCCTGAATAAGCGCAAGCTCATATTCGCGCTTTTTCTTTGCTTCATCATCCACCTGTTTTAGAAGCTCAAGATTACGCTGAGTCATGTAATTGAATATTCTTCCAAGCCTTCCTATCTCATCCTTGGTCCTGAATCTGAACCTGAAGCTCATATTACCTTCTGCAATTTCCTGCGCTCCATCATGCAGTTTCTTAAGAGGTCTTGTTACAATATTGGCAGAGAAGAACATGGATATAACAAGAAGTGCTGCCGTTACGCCGCCTGTTATTAACAATATAAATCTAAGGTCACTGCCTGTTACGTTAAATCTGTTAAGATTGGTGACTCCAACGATAGTCCAGTTATAACCTTTTATTGTGTCTCGTGCTATAAGATAATTCTCTTTATTGTACTTAATTAAGTTTTTCTCTTCTTCATAAAGAGAATTTATAAATTCTGTATCATCATAGATTGGATCTTCAAGTCCTGAAACAGATATACTATAACCATTAGTATCATACAAAAAATAATAACTTATCTCACTGCTTGAAGACTCAATAAGATAGTCCTTATCCATATTTATAAAAATATAGCCGATGGGAACTCCTGTCACTATATTGATCATATGCTTTCCCATTGTAACAATCTCTTTGTCATCCCTTGTCATTATGTTACAAGTTGGGTCCATAAGATAAGTCTTGCCACCGGCATCCTCAAGTTCTTGTACATAATCAGAATTCTTGATCTCCTCTTCAAGATCAAGAAGTTCAGGATCTGTCACATAATAGTTGCCCGAAGTGTCAATAAAGACTATTGAAGCGATTCCATTATATATAAGCAAAGACTGAGACATCTGTGATATTATCTTATTGTCTCTTGTAACCTGCTTCATAGATCTGTCGTTATAAAAACCGCTAAATTCTATAGTCAGATTATTAGAGCAAAGCTCACCATTATCAAGAACCGATACAATTCTGTCCGACATGATCCTGATATTCTCTTCTATATGTCTGTTTCCTCTTTCAATGATTGCCCTGTTATAGAAGAAAAGCATCATAACAGCAAGTACCACCATAGGAATAAGCGCCACCAGCACTGTCATTGATGCTATTTTATATTTTATGGATATGTTTCTTGCCTTGTCCGTGCGACTTTTCTTTCGATCAGAGCTGTAGGCCTCCATATCCTTTAAAGTCATATCAGTAATATCTTTTTTCATAATAATAATTATACCACTAAAAGAATGCCCTGCTGTTTACAGAGCATTCTTTGAAATGATCATTTATCCTTTTACGGCTCCGCCTATTGTCATGGCGCTTTCTACCTGTTCCGAGAAAATAGTGTACAGAATGATAGTCGGGAATGATGCGATTACCATAGTAGCTCCCATGCCGCCCCAATCGGTGGTAAATTCTCCTTGGAAAAAGAGTACACCAAGAGGCAGTGTCTTAAGTTCTGGAATGCTTCCTACGACTACGTTTGCAAGAATAAATTCATTCCACGCGTTAAGGAATATGTATATTACCAGTGTAACTGTAGCCGGCCTTACAAGCGGCTCTATTATCAGGAAAAAAGTCTGATAGATATTTGCACCATCCATGCAGGCTGCCTCTTCAAGCTCCATAGGAATTCCCTTGAAAAAGCCAAAATATACCATGCAGGCAAACGCAAGATTTATAGCAATATATGGAAAAATAAGTGACCATCTGGTTCCCATAAGATTGAATTTCTGCACTATCTTAACTACAGGAATCATAATTGCCTGAACAGGTATGAACATTCCAAGTCCAAGAAACAGTCTTGTAAAAGTTCTTCCTTTCCAGATCATCCTGCTGGTCGCATAAGAAAAAAGAAGTGCGCATATGATCGTAATCACTACTGTTCCTATAGATACCAGTAAACTGTTCAGAAAGTAAAGCGGCACATTATACTTGGTCCAGGCTGTAATATAGTTCTCATAGTGAAGTGGCCATGGAAATCCGAATGGATTAGTTACAAAGATTTCCTGGTTAGTCTTGAATGAGTAAAAGAGCATCCAGATTAGAGGGTATAAGGAAAAGGCTGCATATATCCAGCAAAAGACCACAAATATTCCGTGAAGTATTGAACTCTTTTTTTCGTTAAGCATTTCTTCTCCTCCTTGATCTTTCTTCATCCTTTAGCTGATTCTTTTCCCTGAAGATAAAGTTTATAAGGAGCATCACAAGCATACATTCAAGAACCATTACTGAAGCTGCTGCAAGTCCATATCCATAATCCGATTTCTTGAAAGCTGCATTATACATCATATATGTGAGTGTATATGTAGATTTGTTAGGACCACCACCTGTAAGGATATTCATCTCTGTAAATGCTTTAATACCACCTGTGAGTGATATGATAAGGCAGAATTTATAGGTTTCTGCAAGAAGCGGTATAGTGATCTTCATGTGTGCTTTAACATTAGAGCAGCCATCAATCTTTGCTGCTTCATAATAGTCTGTTGGAATTGACTTTATGCCGGCTACTATAAGAGCGAACTGATAACCCATCCACTGCCATGCATTAACAAATGCTATGACATAGATTGCCTTGTATCTGTCTCCCAACCAGTTCTGAGTATAATCACTTCCAAACAGAGCACATAACTGGTTAAAAAGGCCTTCGCCGCTTAAGATAGCACTCCAAAGCTGACATACAACAGTAACTGATAATATGACAGGGATAAAAAAAGCAACTCTTAAAAACTTCCTACCCTTCATTTTTTTGTTTGAAATTGTGATCGCAAAAATCGTTGCAAAAAACATCTGATATACAGTAATGATTATTGCAAAGATAAGTTGATTTCTATTAGATGTACTAAATACTCTATCAGTGAACAGTTCTTTATAATTTTCAAGACCTGTAAAATTCGGTATTGTAAGTCCATTCCAATCTGTAAAACTATATGCAAATACCTGAATGATCGGAAGGAAATCAAAAATGACAAATATTGCAAGAGCAGGCAAAACAAATAAAAATATTGCCAGCTTGTTTCCCATGTATTTTTTCATGGCATTCTCCCATTATCTATGCTTAATAAAAAACATAGTTTATAAACATTTTTATTCGACTATTGTGAATGTCTTTGGATTAGTCTTTAGATAAGTCTTTAGATTAGTCTTTAGATTAGTCTTTAGATTAGTATTTAAGATAATGGAGTGACTATATAATAGCCACTCCACATTATCAGATATGACTTATAAAATGAAAATTACTTAGGATTCACGTTTACTTAAAATTTTTATTCAACTGCATCCTGTATGTTCTCTACAAACTCATCTGCAGTGAACTGTCCTGATACAAGACCCTGTGATTCAGCCTGGATTGCATCGTTGAATGTTGAATTTGTAAGTCCCCATGTGAATTTTGTTGTAGATGTGATAGTTGGAAGCGCATCTGAAAGTTTCTGCATCATTGCAGGATATTCAGAGTCAGGCTCTTTACCTGTATCGATCGCAACAAGTGGATTATGTCTGTACATAACCTTTGCTTCGCAGTATTTCTCAGTAATGAACTCTGCAACTTCTGCTGCAAGTTCTGCATTTTCTGAATCAGGATTTACTGCAAAACCGGAAGCACTTCCACCACCAGAGAATGCACTCATGCCTGCTTCATAAGAAGCAAGATCTGCTGCAGGATAATACATCCAGTCAACATCATCTCCAAGAGATGCTGTAGCATCTTCAATGTACCACTGACCGTTTATGAACATTGCAGCTTCTCCTGAAAGGAATTTCTCAGAAGCCTGATCATAGTTGGTAGTTGTAGCATCTTCCTGATAAAGGCCAGCTGCAACAAGGCTTTCCATCATCTTAGCTGCTTCTACATAACCTTCATCTGTTACGCTCGCTGTCCCTTCATCGAGATCCTTGATACCGCCTGCTGCATATCTTGTTGCAATTACATCATATGCTGCAGCTGTGTTCCAACCTTCCTGACCGAAAAGAGCAAGAGGTGTGATTCCATTTTCATTAAATACTTCAACACAATTAAGAAGCTCATCATAGGTCTTTGGAACTTCAAGTGAATACTGCTCAAATAAAGCCTTATTGTAATACCAAAGTACATATTCCTGACCGGAGAATGGGAATGCATAGATATTGCCATCATCTGCGTATGCAAGCTCTTTGTTGGCATCATATAACTTATCTACAAATCCTGTGGATTCTGCTACATCATTGAGTACCATGATCTGATTGGATTCACGGAAAGTATTGATAATATCAGTACTTGCCTGGTAGATATCAGGAAGCTGTCCAGTAGCCGCAAGTGTCTTAAGTGTCTGTCCATCATCCTGTGCCTGTACGATAAGGTTAAGTTCTACATTAGGATAAGCCTCTGCAAGCTGCTCTACTGCATAATCATATGGAACTTTAGTGTCATCATCAGCATACTGTGTGTAGATACTAAGTGTTATCTTTTCCCCGGAATCTGCAGATTCAGTCTGAGCCTCCCCTTCTGCCTGCTGAGTGTCTGCAGATGCGTCAGTACTTGCATCTGTACCTGTCTGTGTGTTTGATGTGCTGCCACCGCAGCCAGCCAGTGTAGTAGTTGCAATTGTCAGACATGCAAGTGTACTAAGAAGTTTCTTTTTCATATAAAATACCCTACCCTTCCCTTTTTTGTTTCCTGCAATCAGGAAACTTATATCTTGATTACAGTATTCATTATAGGAAAGGATAAGGTATAAAAAAATGAAATATTCAAAATAAAAGTTGTAATTTTCAAAAGTTTTTCATAACAACTTGAAAATTGCAAATAATAGAGAGGCTTTAGTAAGTAATGAACTGAGAGTGCTGATAAGTCTCGCCGCTAAATGTTGCAACAGGCCAGCTGGCTTTAACTGTCTGTCCATCAATTGTAGTACTAGCATTAACGTTATATAAAGCCATTGTCTCAGATACAGTCATCAGATAGGCACTGCTTCTTCCTCTGTTAAGGGTAATCTCTTCTATAAGATTATTGTTACTTTCATATATTTCAAAATCGGTATCATCATAAAGAGATACTATTATGACAATGTTTTCTGCACCCTCTTCAAGTGGTATTGCGCAATAGTAACTAAGAACCCAGTCCTGAGGATCAGTAATCACAAAGAATGCTGCATCAGTCGGAGCATATTCCATAAAGCGTCTGTAATCACTTGCAGTTTGTGAGCTTGTATAATCGCTAAAAGCATTCATGGCAATATCACGGCGCTCTGGCATTTCAAAAGTTTCTTCCTTGGTCTCATCACTGCCATTTATATAATATGAGCATATAACACTATTTCCATCATCTGTAAATTCCAGTGAGTAGATCTCACCTCCTTCTACATTAAACATAAGATCTCCGCACAGATCTCTCACTTCATTGCCATTAGCATAGATTGCTGTTGTAAAGTCGTCGTTAAGCCATATAAGATTAGTCCCCACTATCGGATCATATGCAAACTCACCAAGGTATTTATTAAAAATAAAGTATTCATTCGTGGAGGGAATAGAAGTACATCCATGTACTTCTGGGCATTCCCCATTACTTCCTGTAATGTCGGGATTTACATGACACTCTACAATCTCTTTGCCATATGCAGAATATACATTCATAATGGCTGTACTTGCGCCTTCTTCTGATAGATCAAAATCTACGCCATTATATGTAAAAATCATACCATCATAAGATATTTCAGCTTCTATTTCTCCAAGAACATATATTCCATAATAAGTTGCATCAACCTCTTCAAGATTCTCAATCAAGCCTTCATCATTTACAGTAACCCTGCACATATATCTTGGGCATTCCATGTCGAGCCTCTGCCCATTTAGCAAAACCCTTTTATCAACAGAATCAGTATACTCATAATATACTGAACTAAGGTCTGAGGGTGTAAAGGCAGCAGCATTATAACGATTCAAGGTATATTCATCTTCTGCATCCCATGTAAGAGGCTTCATCTCCTGTGCCCATATTCCGCCTTCATCAGCTTTCCAGACCCAGGCATAAAAGCTGTCACTTGTAATAGAATCACCTTCACTTTCATTACTTGCCCTATGCATAACAAAAGAAGGTGCAGTCATTGGATATGTTCCGTCAAAAGTACTTGGGTCCTGGAACAGGTAAATGCCTAAAAAGGTATCACCATTACCTGTCTCTTCAAAAAATACATAGTCTTCTCCATCGCAGCTTCCATAATATATCTTGACATCAGAAACTGCTGTTCCATCCTCAGGTACATATACCAAATCTTCATCAAAAGAAATATTATCAATTCCAGCTACGGATATAGTTAATGATAAGGGAACATTCTCTTCAGCTTCATATAAATGATTGGCCGTGAAATCTCCTGTACAGGTCTCTTCTTCACCTATGTATCCGTAGTCAAAAGAACCATCTGCAGATATTACAATATGTCCATAATCATTCATAGTATCTGTGTTAAAAAAGTCCCATTCGCCTTCCATAAAGGCATAAAGGTCTTCTTCTGACGCTGGCAGCTGCGCCTTTGATGTATTATCATCGGAGTTTTCAGTATCACCATTAGCAGAATCTGATTGTGAAGTTTCTGATGCTGATGTATCTGATGCTG
>NZ_JAILQF010000235.1 GCF_024699075.1 Butyrivibrio sp. | reverse complement strand
CAATTTTCTTATCATAAAATTAAATGTGGGTTTACAGTGTTAAAAGGCATTTTCTGTCATGCCTTAAAAGTGACAGTAAGAATAAGCGAGCTGGATCTATGCACAACGAACTTACCAAAAAAGACATAGAAGATATGCAGGCTGAAATTGATAACCGCAAGATCAATATAAGGAAAGAACTTCTATGTCTTTTTTGGTAAGTTCGTTGTGCATAGATCCACCTCGCTTATTCTTCCTGTCAGTTAAGGTAAGACAGGATTACCTCCAGTTACAGACGCCCTCTCTTAATTAAAATGATAGGCATTCCATTCCGGAATATACTAAACCCACATTCAATTTTATGATAAGAAAATTGCCTTTTCAACAGGATAAAAAATACTTTATTAGCCGAAAAACTAAAGATATTTAAAGAAATTCCATTTACTTTTTACTTTCTTGACGTTTCTTCAATATATCGATATTATATTAAGAAGTAAAAGGGAGTAGCTGATCTATATGCAGGCAAGGCATATAGATTTCCGGGATTCGTCAGCACAATGACCGCCAAAGGTCATTCGGAACCGGATAAACTGCAGCAGACGCAGCATAAGAGTTTCTTTATAAAGGCTCAACAAGGATCTGCTGATATACACTAAAAGCAAGACTTTTACCATGTAACTTCAGTAAATGACAATTTGATTCTAAAACTAGTTAGTCATTTGCTTTCCGCTTTGGCGGCAACCACATGGCAGGGTCTTTTTATTTTGCCAAAAAATATCACGAGGTGACAAAATGTTAACATCCAAAACAATTGCAATTGCACTGTTCGTACTTATGTATGTACTTATGGTTCTTTTGCCAAAGAAAAGAGCTGTAGTTGCTCTTTCAACTGCGACAATCTATGTAATTCTTACCATTTTAGGCGTAGGCGGTGACCCTATACTTCCGATTTCGCAGGTTCCAAGCGCTATCGACTGGAACATCCTTATGATGCTTGTAGGAACCATGGTCATCGTAGACTATTTTATCGAATCCAAGATGCCTAATGTTATTGCAGAATGGCTCCTTAGACTTGCTCCCAATGTAATGTGGGTTACAATTCTTATGTCACTTTTCTCAGGTATCATTTCAGCTTTCATCGACAATGTTGCCACAGTACTTATGGTAGCTCCTGTCGGTCTTGCAATCTGCAAAAAGCTTAAAATTTCGCCTGTATCAATGATCATCTGTATCGCAGTATCCTCAAATCTTCAGGGCGCTGCAACACTTGTAGGTGATACAACATCGATCATGCTTGCCGCTGCTGCTAACATGAACTTCAATGATTTCTTCGTATTCCATGGAAGAGCAGGTATCTTCTTTGCAGTAGAGCTTGGTGCTCTTCTTACTGTTCCGATCATGATGATCCTCTTCCATAAAGACAAAGAGCCTGTTACATCTACAGAGCACACAGTTGTAACTGATTATGTTCCAACTATCACAATGCTTGGACATGTAGTCCTTCTTATCATCGCATCCTTCATTCCTGAAGAGATGAAGCCTGAAACAACTAATGGTATCATCTGTCTTGTATGCGGTGTCCTCACTGTAGTATGGGAGATCGCTAAGCAGAAGAGCACAGATGGAATGTGGCACTCTCTTAAAGCCATGGACTGGGATACAATGCTCCTTCTTACAGGTCTGTTCTGCGTTATAGCTGGTATCACCAATGTTGGTGTCATAGACGATCTTGCAGCTATGATCTCTAGTGCAGGTAGCAGCAATGTATTCATTTTGTATTCGATTGTTGTATGGGGTTCTGTTCTTATCTCTGCTTTCATAGACAACATACCTTATGTTGCAACTATGCTACCTATCCTTGGTTCTGTTGCAGCAACTCTTAATATAGATGCTAACTTCCTGTATTTCGGTCTTCTTATAGGAGCAACTCTTGGTGGTAATATCACTCCTATCGGAGCATCTGCCAATATCGCAGGTGTTGGTATGCTTAGAAAAGAAGGTTATGAGGTTAAGTTCAGAGACTTCTTCAAGATTGGTATTCCGTTTACACTTACAGCTGTTATTACAGGTTATCTCTTCATATGGCTTGTTTGGAAACCATGATACTAATTAGCACAAAGGGCATCGCCAAGCGATGCCCTTTTATTTATGTTTGAATATTAGCTATAACTTGTTGATCATCTTCATCATATATTATCAATCTGCTGCCAATCCAACTAAATGATAATTGATTGTCTCCATCATACAATAAGTTGTAACTTTCTTTCTCACTTCCATCTGACAAGTTTCTACATATTATTGTCCCTTGTTTTAGCAAATATATATTCCCATTTCTATAACCAATGATCCTTGTAGAATTATTTTTAGTATTATATAAAATATCGCTTTCGCCAGTTTGGTAATTAATAGATACTAGTAATTCTTTTTTTAACTGATCAGATCTAATGATATCTGTAGTTACAAGACCACGAGTTCCCTTTGTAATTTGAACTATACCAATTATTAAATCCCCCTCTATAACAAAGGAATTTGTTAGTCCCGATTCTTTACCGCCACAATGAGATAACGCTGTTATATCATAAGAGGTTCCATTTACTTTACAAGTATATTCACTATTATCATATTTTTTACATATCTCAATCACAGTTCCATCAGGTTTCACTCGCCTAATAACATCTTCTCTTTTGGTCAAGGTATTCATTGTTACATCCGAGTTATCTATTTCTTGTAAGTTTCCAGTAGTAATATAATATCTTTGTTTATCTCTTATTATTATTATTCGATTTGTGTTTATGTCTTTAAATACAGATAATGACTTTTCGTTATCTAAAACAGTTTGATATTCTTTGGTATTCAGATTATAGTAAAATAACGTGAATTCACTACTTCCTTTCTTGTTTGTTTTTACAACATAATATACCTCATTATCATCACCCCAATAACTGGTTATTAACTGTTTATGAGGATCTGAAGCCGCATATATCTCCTGTTCAGTTTCAGTTATCAAGTCATAACGTTGAAGACCGGATTTTTCAAGTCCATTTCCAACACGCTTGTAGTGATAAAATGAATGGCATTCTAAAGTGTTAGGTCCGAATAAATCTATATAGCAAACATATTCACCAGGATATTTCATACATCCTGTAAGCGTCAGTATTATTGCACATAATAGTAATACAATTTTTTTCAACATGTTGATTCCTCTTTCTCTGGCGCATCACTATAAATAGGTTTAGTAATTCCTATTACCATCACGTATTGCGAATCATCATTATTTCCAGCAGCTTGAATAGCTAGTTCCAATGAATCATATTCTATGTATTCTTCTTCATTTACATCGCCATCCCCATCTTCATCATTATACGCTCCTGCGTTATGAACTATATATTTAACATCTCCGTTTTCATCAACTCTTTTTTCAATATTTACATAATGCAAACCACTAAAAATATCACTGCCTTCATTATATATTTCAACAATGAATGTATCACTCCTATCGTCAATTACTTTTAAATCCTCAGGATCCGTTGTAGTTGTATATCTAACTTCATAAAATGGATTTTTTGCGTAATATTCAACAATTGCTAAAGGTGACGTTCCATAGTCTCCATTGCATACAATGCCATATTCCTCAAATTCTGCAATTAGTTCAGCAACTTCTTCATCAGTCAAATCTACGCCCATAGAATGATAAGCATTTACTATAGCGATTATGCCGCATCCGTCATACGACATTGCATGATCACCATATTTTACTCCACTCCAATAATCTTGATTTTCTATATATTGTCCACTTTCATATACTAAAGCAATGGCATCAACATTATCTCTTTTATGCTCATCAATCTCATCTTGATCCATTTTATTATCATCGGCTAATTGTTTCATTAACAAAACAAGTCCGCTTCTATCTAGTTGTTGTAATACTTTAGGATCTGCTTGACCTAATGGTGACATCCATGGTGTATACATATTGAAACATTTTACACTGCCAGTTCTTTCACTTGTTTCCAGAACACTTATCCCCAGTCCCTGTTTTTCTATCTGCGCAGATTCTGCTCCCTCTTTATCAAGTAATAACCTGTTATTTCCGGTTACCTTATAAATAAAACTAAAACCTGTCATTCGACCGATGGCATCCATGGATTCTTTTTGGATATCTGTTGTAGCTTTTTCCAAGCTTTCTTTTGAAGTACCTTCCATATCATTTATCATTCTCTTTATTGAAATAGAATACTTTTCAACCATTTTAGTTTGTGTTTCACTGTAGCTTGCCAGGTTATTTGCAATATCAAGCACCTGTGGCACATCCATAAATATTCTTTTTCCCATTGCTAGTTTCTACATTTTTCATATGATTTTTACCGAATGAAATATTTACCTTATAAAAAATCCATTTAAATTATACCAATTTCATAATTCATTGCATCAGAATACGACAAAACGTATTTTTTATACGATGAAATGCATCTATTTGTGATCTTATTAAAAAGCACAACAAAATCATAAAAAGCACGTAATGTCACCTGTATATGACATCACGTACTTTTTTATGATTTTATAGGGTTTTTATTAGATCATCAAAATATAATGAGTAATTTAGATTGTATTCTCAGAACCAAGAACGTTCTTGATCTTGTGAGCTACGATATCCTTAACATACTTACGGCCATCGCCGATATACTGACGAGGATCAAAGTGATCAGGGCTTGCTACGAAGTGCTCTCTGATACCTGCAGTCATACCAAGACGAAGGTCTGAGTCGATGTTGATCTTGCAGACTGCGCCTCTTGCAGCTTCACGAAGCTGATCTTCAGGTACGCCGATAGCGTCTTTTAACTTACCGCCGTGCTCGTTGATGATCTTAACATATTCCTGAGGAACAGAACTTGATCCATGCAGTACAATAGGGAATCCGGGAAGTCTTCTTGAAACTTCAGCAAGGATATCAAGACGAAGCTTAGGATTAGTGCCTGGTTTAAACTTATATGCACCA
>NZ_JAILQF010000218.1 GCF_024699075.1 Butyrivibrio sp. | reverse complement strand
CATCACCATAGTTAGCGAGTTTTTTGAAGAAGGAGGTGCCTTATGTACGCAATTATTGTTACAGGTGGTAAGCAGTACAAGGTTTCCGAAGGTGATGTAATCAACGTTGAGAAGCTGGATGCTGCAGCTGACGAGAAGGTTACATTCGATCAGGTTATTGCTGTTAACGATGACAAGGAGCTCAAGGTTGCTTCAGACGTTGCTTCAGCTAAGGTTGAGGCTACAGTTGTAAAGCAGGATCGTGCTCGTAAGGTTGTTGTTTACAAGTACAAACCAAAGTCTGGATATCATAAGAAGAATGGTCACAGACAGGCTTTCACACAGGTTAAGATCAACAAGATCTCTCTGTAATGAGAAGCTAAAGTAGTAGTAAATAATCATACTGAAAGACATATACTATGACAGACATTACAATTCAGAAGAACTCCAAAGGCTGGTACAAGGGATTTAAGTGTGACGGACATGCAGGTTTTGCCGAATACGGCCAGGACATTGTATGCGCAGCACTTTCAGTGCTCACTATCAACACTATAAATTCAATAGAAGCTTTTGCAGGTGATCTGATAGATGTTACATCCGATGAAGATCAAGGTATTATCACCTGTTCATTCAGGAATAAGGTCGGTAATATTTCCGAAGAGGCAACTCTTTTGATGAAATCTTATGAACTCGGCGTTAATGGTATCTATGAACAGTATGGGAAAGAATTTTTGAACATTAAATTCGAGGAGGTATAAGGCCATGTTAAATATGAACCTTCAATTTTTTGCTCATAAGAAAGGTGTAGGATCAACCAAGAACGGTCGTGATTCTGAGTCAAAGCGCCTTGGAGCAAAAAGAGCTGATGGTCAGTTCGTAAAGGCTGGAAACATTCTTTACAGACAGCGTGGAACACATATTCATCCTGGTGTTAATGTAGGCATCGGTTCTGATGATACATTATTTGCTCTTGTTGATGGCGTTCTTAGATTTGAGCGCAAAGGCAGAAGCAAGACACAGGCAAGTGTTCATCCTGTAGAAAAGGCTGAGTAATTTATTATTTAGCACATGTTTTGAGCAACTAATGGGGGACTCCGGACGCTATGTTCGGAGCCCCTTTTATGTTAATGACAATAAAACGTCAAAAAGTTTTTAAAAGCTTTTTGATCTTTAGTGACTGATGGAATGGAACTTTATAAGTTCTGTGATGACGGTCAGAAACGGAGTATAAGATGCCTCAGTTTGTAGATCAGGCGAGAATTTACGTAAGAAGCGGTAAAGGCGGCGACGGCCACGTTTCATTCAGAAGAGAAAAATTTGTCGCATCAGGCGGTCCTAACGGCGGAGACGGCGGTAAGGGCGGCGATGTTATCTTTCAGGTAGATAACGGTCTAAATACACTGTCAGATTATCACTATGGTGGTAAATACAAGGCAGTAGATGGTGCAGAAGGCGGCCAGAACAGATGTACCGGTAAGTCCGGCGATGACATCGTTTTAAGAGTCCCTGAAGGCACTGTTATCAGAGAAGCCTCAAGCGGCAAAGTCATTGCCGATATGTCAGGCGACAATCACAGAGTAGTTTTATTAAAAGGCGGACGAGGTGGCAACGGTAACATGCATTATGCCACATCGACCATGCAGGCTCCTAAGTATGCTCAGCCAGGACAACCGGCTAAAGAGCTTGAGCTTATATTGGAACTTAAGGTTATTGCAGACGTTGGTCTTGCAGGTTTTCCTAATGTTGGTAAATCAACCTTCCTTTCAAAAGTATCCAATGCTAAGCCTAAGGTAGCCAACTATCACTTTACTACACTTACACCTATGCTCGGTGTCGTAGATCTTAATGATGCCAAGGGATTTGTAGTAGCTGATATACCGGGACTAATAGAAGGCGCATCAGAAGGTGCAGGTCTTGGACATGAGTTCCTCCGTCACATAGACAGAACAAGAATGATCATTCATGTGGTCGATGCAGCTTCAACAGAAGGCAGAGACCCGATTGAAGATATATATGCTATCAACAAAGAGCTTGCTAACTACAACTCTGACCTTGGAAGCAAGAAGCAGATCATTGCTGCCAATAAGCTTGATATGCTTACAGAAGAGGAAGCAAAAGAAGTTGTAGACAAGATAAAAGCTGAGTTTGAGCCAAAAGGTGTTAAAGTATTCCCTCTTTCTACACTCACAGGAATGGGCCTTAAGGAGCTTTTGTACTATGTAAGTACCAACCTCGAAGAACTTGGAGAAAAGCCTGTCACATACGATCAGGAATATGATCCGGAGGTTGAGCTTAAAACTGTCAACGAAGCCTTTACAGTTGAATATGACTCTAAAGAGCATGAATACGTTGTTGAAGGTCCTAAGATCGAAAAGATGCTTGGTTATACCAACCTTGATTCTGAAAAAGGATTTGCTTTCTTCCAGAACTTCCTTGCAGAAAACGGAATTCTGGACAGACTTGAAGAACTTGGAATCCAGGAAGGCGATACAGTACGTATGTACGGTCTTGCATTTGATTATTACAGAAATGCAGATACCAAGGTACCTGATATGGATGAAGATTTCTATCAGGGTGATTTTGACGTGGACGATTTTGAAGAGTAAAAAGAGTTTATAGAAGGCCATAGAGGCTGGAAAGGAATATACAATGCAGTTTACAAGTAAACAGAGAGCTTATTTGAGAAGCCTTGCTCAGACAACAGATCCAATTTTTCAGGTTGGAAAAAGTGCTGTATCTCCTGAAGTAATAGGAGCAGTTTCTGAAGCATTTAATACAAGAGAACTTATAAAGATAACAATCCTCAAAAACTGTCCTGAGGACGTTAAGACAGCAGGAATCATGCTTGCTGAACGTACAAGATCTGACCTTGTGGAAGTTATCGGACGTAAAGTAGTTCTCTATAAGAGATTCCAGGAGAATCCTGAGATCATACTTCCAAGAAAATAATATAATCCTAAGATCATACTTCCTAGGAAATAAGATAATTCCGAGATTACACTTCATAGGAAATAGTATAATTCTGAGATTATTATTCCTGGATAATGATACTTATATTTTTAGTATATGCCAAAAATACTGACAAAAATTAATCTGATCTTAATAAACCAAATCCTTGTACTGTGCTACAATTGAAGTAGCGACATAGAAATACATCCATGTATTTCTAAGCATGTCGAAGTTACGTCCTGTAATTACCGACATAGAAATACATCCATGTATTTCTATGTACTACGCACCATCTGCTTTAAACTTTTTTGAAAGGAATTTCTGAAATGGAGAAAAGACGTATTGGAATAATAGGCGGTACATTTAATCCTATCCATAACGCACATTTATTCGTTGCTGAGTGTGCCAGGGAGCAGTTTGAACTGGACAGGGTCATTTTCATCCCAAGCGGCGAATCATATTTTAAGCGTGGACAGGATATACCAAGCGGGGAGATCAGATATCAGCTTGTTAAGAAGGCTACAGAAGATAATCCTTTTTTCAAGGTATCCAGGATAGAGATTGATAGGCCAGGTGATACCTATACAATAGAGACACTTGAACAGCTTTCTGAAATGTATCCCGGAGATGACCTCTATTTTATAGTAGGAGCCGATACTCTTAACCAGATTGATAAATGGGTCAGATTTGACGAAGTATTAAAGGCATGTACACTCCTTGCAGCAGTTCGCGATGACACTGATGAAGAGAATCTTCAAAAGCGTATCAAAGAGCTCAAGGAGATAGTTCCGGAAGCAAGGATTGAATCTATCAGAATGGGCAGGATTGAGATATCCTCCACCATGATAAGAGACAGAGTTAAGGCTGATAAGTCTATCAAATACCTGCTACCAGATGCATGTATTGAATATATCGCATTAAAGGGACTTTACAGTGAAAACGGCAATAATGAAGATGATATAATGGAAGCTCCTGACAAGATAATTCCCTGACATCTATAGTGCCGGATGATCATTCAAAGATCATTATATCTGAAGAAATACAAAAGCCTGTGAAAATATAGTTCACTGAAAGGATACACTTTAATGAAGATTATAGAAGCTTCTCAGAAATATCGTATTGAGATGGAGAAGGCTCTGAAAAAAGACAGATTCGATCACACTCTTGGCGTAGCCTATACAGCAGCCAATATGGCATTTGTGTTCGATGAAGATATAGAGAAAGCTATTACAGCAGGCATGCTTCACGACTGTGCCAAATGTATGGCTCATAGTGATCAGATCGATATATGTCACAAATATGGCGTAGAGCTTACTGATATCGAGATGAGAAATCAAAAGCTCATACATGCCAAAGCCGGAATGTGCCTTGCAAAGCACAAATACGACATTGATGATCCTTATATCCTTGATGCTATCAGGTATCATACAACAGGAAGACCTGATATGACTAAGCTTGATAAGATCATCTTTACAGCTGATTTTATAGAGCCTAATAGGAAAATGCTTAAGGATATGGACATTATAAGAAAAGAAGCCCTTTCAGACCTTGATATGGCTGTATATCATATCTTAAAGAATTCCATGGATTATCTTGGAAGTCAGGATGATGAAATGGATCCTATGACAATAAGAACTTATGAATTTTATGCGAAGAAATTAGGTAAGATGTAGATCAGCATAAATAATTCAAATTAGCATAAGTAATTCAAACCAGCATAAATAAAAAGTAGCTTTAGTTCTTATTCTTAATAACAGATAGGCTTAAATAAAACTATAAGATACTTTTAAAGTAACTACTAACAATTCATAAAAAGAAAGGTACATAAATTTGAGTAATATAGCAGATAAGTCAAAAGAAATGGCAAAGCTTGCCATCAAAGCACTTGAAGATACAAAAGCAGTAGATGTAAGAGTCCTTGATATAAGTGAAGTTTCAGTTATGGCTGATCTTTTCATCATTGCCAGCGGATCAAGCAATAAGCAGGTCAAAGCTCTTGGAGATCACGTAGATGAAGCTCTTGGAAGAGCAGGATTTGAGCCTAAGGATATCGAAGGCTACGAAGGCGCTAAGTGGATCCTTATGGACTACGGCGATATCATCGTTCATATCTTCGATGAGGAGAACAGAAAATTCTACGATCTTGAGAGAATCTGGAGAGACGGACAGCAGATCGAAAGCTCAGAACTTTAATATAAAAAAGGACTTTCATCCTGGCAGGAATTCTGCTTAGATGAAAGTCTTTTTTTCATGAGTTATATTTTTCAAGATCCAACAAATTTTCATTTCTGGCAACAATAAGTGCAGTTGCCATATCGCCTGTTGTATTGGACATTGTATCCATCATATCCATAAGAGGATATACAGGAAGTATAAGACTTATTGCATCAATTGGTACGTTGATTGTTTTAAGCACTATACCAAGACAAACAATGGCCGATCCGGGAACACCGGGAGCTCCAAGTGATAAAAGGACTATAGTTAAGAATAGTGTTTGCATCTGTGCAGATGTAATATCAACGCCAAAGGCTCTTGCAAGGAACATTGCTGCAATCGTCAGGTAGATACAAGTACCATCCATATTTACTGTTGCACCTAAAGGTATCGAAAAACTACATACCTTAGGAGATATACCAAGTTTATTTATACATACACGCATGTTAGTTGGCATAGCAGCTGAGCTTGAAGATAGAGTAAAGCTTGTAAGCATTCCTTCTTTGGCTTTTGAGTAAAATTTCAAAGGATTCAGCCTTCCAATTACAGCTACAAGAAGCCCATATATCATCATCATAACTATAATAGATATTGTCTGTTGTGCCATGTATCCAATTATTGAAGTAATGGACTTGTTATCCATATTGATTATCATAAGTGTAACTGAACAAAATACCGCAACAGGAATGAAACCAGTAATAATTGATGTTATCTTTAGGAAAAGAGTATTCAGCGCTTCAAAAAGTTCTTTTAAAATTGCAGTATATTCGCCTATCATACCTACAGCAATTCCACATAAGATTGCGAGAAAGATAAGCTGAAGGGTATCAGATTCGAAGAAAGGTTTTATAAAATTAGACGGAACAATATTAACGATGGTAGTAAGAAGCGAAGTTTCTACTTCCTGAACTTCTACAACACCTAAATCCTGCTGCCCGCTAAGAGCAAATCCAAACGCTCCTGGCTGTATAAGCTTTGTACAGATTATTGATATAATAACGGCAATCACTGTTGTGACTAAATACATTCCCATGACTTTGGCACCAAGCTTTCCAAGCTCTGAGATACTGCCAAACTGCGAGATACATGATACTATTGAGAAGAAGACAACAGGTGCAATTACAATCTTCAATGAATTCATGAAGATTGTTTTTACCGGTTCTAAACAGTAGTAGCTTATTCCATCTGTAAGAAACTGAGGGAAAAGAAGCTTTGCAATAAGCCCCATGATAATTCCAAGAAATAGAGCAAGAAAAGTTACATAAATTGATTTTTGATTATTATCTGTAATTATACGAACATTGTTAACATTTTTCTTGTTATTGTATTTGAAACTTTCTCCGTATGATTTTAAAAGAATAGATCTGACTGCTTCGCCTGAAACTTCTTCATTACTTTCAAAGGTCATAGTATCATTACTAAAAATTTCAAATTCCTCACCAGGCATACTAATAGAAACACTGGTTTCTCCTAACATATGTTTCGTTGTTATAATAAGATCTTTACTTAAAGAGTGCTCTGTAAAGCTCATAATAACTTCTTCAGCAAGAAGCTCAGTTTTTATAATAAGCTTTTTACTGATATTATTGTCTTTAAGTGTAAGTCTTATAAAATCAAGAGACTCTCTAAGAAAATCTTTTTTAGAAGTATCGATCGCTTTATACTTACGATAAAAAAATATACTCATAGACTTATCACCTCATAATTAGATAGAATCACTTATAAATTATTTCGGAATAAGAATATGAAAAATAAAGCCGTTATAAGTATAACGATCAAGATCCTAATAAAAGCTCGTTTTATTGATGATCAGAATAATAAATCATCATCACCTTCATTGGTATCTTCTTCATTATCGCGAAGATGGACCATTTTAGCTGCATGCCTTCTATTGGCATCACTTTGTGCTGCATAATGCTTACGTGTTGTGTTAACGTCCTTATGGCCCAGGACATCAGCTACAAGGTATATGTCACCTGTTTCATTATAGAGATTCGTACCAAAAGTACTGCGGAGCTTATGAGGTGTGATCTTCTTAAGAGTAGTAACGCCGGAAGCATATTTTTTGACAAGATTTTCAACAGCTCTTACAGTTATTCTGCGGTTCTGTAGGGATAAGAACAAAGCCTCTTCATGACCTGTATTGGCAACTATAAGATTTCTCTGAGACAGATATGCTTTAAGCGCTTCCTCAACCTCTTCACCAAAATATACGATTGATTCGTTACCACCTTTACGGTGAATTCTTATACCATTAGTATTAAAATCTATATCTTCAATATCAAGGCCTACGCACTCGGATACACGAATACCTGTCCCAAGAAGAAGTGTAACTATAGCTGTATCACGTACCTTGGTCTTATCATGAAACTTCTTCTGAGTCTTGGTAAGTTTATTGCCATCTTCGACAATATCAAGCATCTGACTTACTTCATTGGCTTCAAGCCTTATTATGGCTTTTTCGTGAAGCTTTGGAGTATTGATCTTAGAAGGAGCATTGGTCTTAATTCTGTCGGTTTTAAAGAAATAGTTGTACATGGATCTTATGGCAGCTATTTTCCTTTTTTTACCATTCTCTGAATTAGTAAATTCCTTGCCATCCTTGTCATATAAGCTTACATATTCAAGGTATTCTTCAAGGTCATCTCTTGTGATCATATCAAGGATCTCAATCTTGAAGTCTTTGATATCGATTTTGTTAAGAGAAGAGTTTGTTTCGTGCAGGAATTCAAAAAAGATCCTTAGGTCATAGGCATAACCAAGCCTTGTCCTTACAGCTGTATTTTCAGCTATGGATCTAAAATATGACTTGCAGAATTCCGGAAGAGTAGCAAGTACCTCCCTGAATTTCTGTATATTTTCTTTATCCATTTCCTGGTAATATTTCTGATTATCTGAAGAGATATTATTCTGCATGTTTCCCCCTACTGGATATTAGATTCCCAAAAGACTTAGTCATGCCTTATATGGAACGTAGTTGAATTCTATATTTATTTTATCACATTAAGTAAGTTGTAAAAAAACTAAAATATGCCGATATATAATAAGGTACTAATATATAAAATGATCAAGATAACTCACCACCTTTAGGTGGTGGGAAGATCTTGATTTCTGGTGCGGGGTTATAAGCCCCGTACCAGTAGAGCTGCGTTAGCAGCGATTTTATAACGAGCAAAAAGCGAAGCGTTTGCGAGTTTAACATTGGATTTGTTTATGCTGTCATATAAATTTATGCTTTAGTTAAAGGAGTTTAATGTGAGTAATATTACCGATAAGACATATACGATCATAAATAAAGCTGTCCTCGATAATATTGATTATATAGCGCTTTTAGACCCTAAAACTGCCTTCATTGCTTTGCAGGAAGGAGCCTGGATCTCTAAAACGCAGAAAACTTCTGATGAAAACCGGTCTATCAGTTATTCGGATTATATTAATGTAATATCTGAATATATAAATAATAAAGCTGATAAAGAGAAATTTAAGACCAGCTTTGACTTTGATAATATTATAGACAAGCTAAATAAAGATGCTGAGGTTATTTTTTCATATTATATTAAAAACCCTGAGGTTAATAATATCTGTAAAAAGCAGGTCAAGTTTACCTGGCTTGATGATGCCAAAAGTCAGGTTCTTGTTTGTTGTATTGATATTACTAAAAGTATAGATGATGATCACAAAGAAAGTCTTGAGCTCAAGAATAGAATAGATGATATCGACCAGTCTATTCGCAACAAAAACGAATATATCTCACGAATGTCACATGATATTCGTACTCCTATGAATGCAATTGTAGGATTTGCAGCTCTTATAAAGGAAAATACTGATAACCCTCAAAAAGTACACGATCAGGCTGACAAGATACTTAAAGCCAGTAACTATATGATCGGGGTTATTAATGATGTCCTTGATATGAGCAAGGTTGAATCCGGCTCAGTTCATTTAAACAATGTACCATTTGATATAGAAGAATGCATAAATAATGTAAATGAGATCATGAAGCCTTTAATGGAAGCCAAAAATCAGACTTATATATTCAATATGGATGATCTCAAATACAAAAACTTCTGTGCAGATGAGAATTATCTGCAGCAGATTCTTTTGAATATTATCTCTAATTCATATAAATATACAGATGAAGGCGGTGTGATTGAAGTTATAGTAAAAGACAGTCTTTCCCAGGGCAAACAGTACGATAATGTTACGTTTGTTATCAAGGATAATGGACGCGGAATGTCTGAAGAGTTTCAGCAGACTCTTTTTACACCATTTAAAAGAGAGTACAGGAGCGGTATTCAGGATCCGGGTGGAACAGGGCTTGGGCTTTCTCTTATCAAGAATTTAGTTGAAATAATGGGTGGTAATATTAAGTTTAAAAGTAAGATCATGGAAGGCACTACATTTACATTTACAATTCCTTTGATGCTTGATAAGGAACTTTCATGTGAATTTCCTCAAACTGATTGCCAGGAAAACCTTAATGTAAAGGACGTATTTAAAGGGCTTAGTATTCTTGCTGCCGAAGATAATGTGCTTAATAGCGAGATTCTTACAGAAGTACTTGAATCAAGAGGCGCCAGGATAGTAATCGAGCCAGACGGCAGAAGAGTAGTCGATAGATTTTTAGAAGACCCTGAGAACACCTATGACATGATTTTAATGGATGTCATGATGCCTGAACTTGACGGATATCAGGCAACTAAGCTTATAAGAAATAGCGAACGCAAAGATGGTGCAACAATACCGATCATAGCAATGACTGCCAATGCTTTTGATGAAGATGCTCAAAAGTCACTTGATGCAGGAATGAATGCGCATGTTTCCAAACCGATAAATATCGGAGCATTCGAAAGAATTGTTGCCAGAGTTTTAAAATAAGTTAATAAAATAAATGAGAATTATAAAAACTCCTCGGTAATTGGATTACTGAGGAGTTTGCTTAATATAGGGAATGGGTTTAATTCAGACGATTTCTCACAGATTTAATGTTATTAAGATTATCTTCAGCTTCTTTTATCAGAACGAATACATCTTCCTTATTTCTGACAACTCCTGATGAAACGCCATAACTTACGTGTATAGAATCTTCGACGCCCTTTATCAGGACTTCTGAGAGTTTATTTTCCCAAATAGCAAGCCTGTCCCTAAAATCATCTTCATTATGAATGGTTGTAAGGACAAGAAATTCATCGCTGCCATAACGGTAACAGTCTTTTTTTCTGAACACATCCAGAAGACCTGATGCAGTTAACTTAAGGACTTCATCACCTTTAAGATGTCCGTACTTGTTGTTGAATGATTTAAACTGATCGATCTCAATTATTGCGACCTGATATATGACGCCTTTTTTGACCAGAATAGAATCTATCTTATACCTGTTCAAAAGCCCTGTCAGAGTATCCTGGGCTGAGTGCATATAGATATCTTCAGCAAGGATCTTGGCTTCATTAATAGAGATTACAAATTTATACATCCTATGATAGCAGGCACCGTTTATTATAAGTAAAACCAGAAGATAAGTGATCGCGTTTAATGTGATGATGCCTCTTGCGCCGTCATAACTATACAATAGATAATAGAAGATTGCATGTTCCAGAACAAGATAAAGCATATTGAATAAAGGCACAATCTGTATGAAGCACACTATACAAAGGTTTACAACAAAGAATATGATTATCTGTCTTTTGAGCTTGTAATTCATGTAAGACACGTACAGGCCAAATAAAGATATTACAAGAGTACATATAAACGAGATTATTAAAGCTGTATGGTGACCACTTATTTTGCCTTTCAGGAAAAGAGTTGATAAATAGGCAAGTACAGAACTTGCAATAATAACCAGCATTGTGACCAAAGAAGTCATATTGAATATCAGGTTATTGTAATACTGTATTAGGTAATTAAGCATTGAAAGAGATTCAATAATTGCAGCAAATATACAGATCGTTCTGACTGCTGACATATTGCTCATATCAAAGAAGTCATTGATTTCTTCATTTGTATCCGGTATTAAGAAGTTTTTTATCTTTCTACTTATAGTCATCAATTTACCTGCATCTTTCTTTATGCTGTATATATTTAAGATGGATGTAAGATAAAACACCAAGTAATATCTATTTTTAAAAGCAGGGAGTTAAAAGTAAAACTCTTAAAAAAGACTTTGTCATTATAGTATTTCGGATTGTTAATTAAAAAAATAAGGAGAGATAAGCCTGATAAAAATATTTAAGCCTTTCAACTAATTGGCCCAAGATAGGCACACGATGCTCAAAGCCAGTAAACATGCGGAACGTGAATATTTTGAGTGGATGGCGTTTTTTATTGTTAACTATTCGTAAAACTCGCGTTTTGCGAATAGTTATATATCAAACTCTCCACCTCGCCACCTCGCTACCTCGCCCCTTAAATGAATTTCTGTGTTCGTCCGGCATCTCCACCCGGAACGAACAACCAGGAATTAAAATAAAAAAGAGCTTTAGCCAAAGCTAAAACTCTTTTTTTACTGCTTTTAAATAAATATATTCACTTAATATAGTAGTCTAATATGCTATATTGTCAGTTGATTATTTGCTTGTTTTTAAAGATTTCATATAAGCAGCATATGTAAAATATCCAAATACAAGGATATATATAAGCATAGGCCAGCTAAAAAACTTATATTTAAAGATATCTACAAGCTCTGAAATAAGTGAAGCTGCTGTTCTAAGTCCCATTGCTGCAGCTATAATTACAAAGTTTTCTGATCCAAGAAGCATTATAAAGAAAAAGTAGAATAAGACATATAAAATTGTACTAAATAAGCCTAAAGAAACACCTGGAAAGCTTTCAATAACCATAAGTAATCCACAAACAAAAGTTGCAGGAAGTGCAAATGGTTGTAAAATGCTATATACCTTATGATTACTGAAATAATAATTGAGTGATTTACATACGTTTTCAAAACCCATTTTAAATTCTCCTCCGTAATATTTATAAATTTCTAAACCCATAAGATTATAGCTAAATATTTACATTAGTACAAGTATATTTGGCTAATAATCAACTACTATTCTTCTATTTATAATATGATATGAGGATTATGGAAGCATCGTAGAAACGGAACAATCCGGTCGGCATATGTGCGAAGTTTGAGGATAAAAATATAGATCCGCAACATATGCCGCGGATCTTTAGTCTGTAAGTTATCGTCTTGTTTTGTTCTTTAAAGCCTGTTTATCTCTTCTTATCTGAACATGGCCATAGCCTTTCATTTTCTCAGCCATCATACTGTAGACATCATCATAATATTCGAGCTGTTTTTCGGAAAGATATTCGTATTCCTCAAGTTCTTTAAACCTGTTTTTGAATTTATGGAATTCCTCCTGAGCAGCATCTTTGTAATTGTTATCCATATACATCCTGCAAGATGCCAGATAACTTTCAAGTTCTTTATTTTTCTTTGGTCCCCCAAAAATGCCCATGACTCCTCCCGGTAATATAATTGTGATTTATGCATTCATGTAAGCTTATAAATCTACTGTAATATGTTATTACATATCTTCTAAAAATAAGCAATAAAACACATACCTGCACATTATAGCGTTTTAATCTGAATTATTCAATAATTTATGTAAGTTCTCACAAAAATGATAGAATCTGCATCGATGTGCTACGCATGATCTTAAGATAATAGATTTATTTTATAAGTAAAAAGAGCTTTAGCATAAAGCTAAAACTCTCTTAGGTTATGGGTTATCTTGATCATTTTATATACTATATTGTCAGATGATTACTTAACTTTTCGCTCTCCTGCAAGAACCATCCTGTAATCTTCAAGATTTTTTTTCAAAAGAACTGGAATATTTAGTTCATATGGACATCTTGGAAGGCAGGCACCGCAGTTGATGCAGTTATCGATCTTGTTCATCTCGCTCTGCCAGTATTCTGA
>NZ_JAILQF010000213.1 GCF_024699075.1 Butyrivibrio sp. | reverse complement strand
CCATATCCATACGGTTACCTTTATAATTAACAGTTTTGGCTATACCGCCAAAATCATCTGACTCTTCAAATACAACTACATCAATCGGATCATTCTTGTCTTTGGACTGCTTTAAAAGTTCATATGCAGCGGTAAGACCCGCAGGTCCTGCTCCTATAACAAGCGCTCTCTTCATTTTCACCCTCACTTTTTCTGAAAAAAGACAAGCCAGAAACGGCTATTTGTCTTGCATAATACTAAAACATTATAAACGTTCTAACTTTAAAAAGCTATTCAATATCCAATTTTAAGGTAATTTTATAGCAAGGATTGAGTATATGTGTTAAAATAAGCTTTGTAATAATTTCGTAATAATTTCATGGGAGGAAAAATGTCTATTCATAATCTTTTATCAGTCACGTCGTTAATCCTTACAACCACCTTGTTAACCGGCTGCACATCTCCTTCTGTTTCTAATCTTGGAGTAAGCGGCGAAAGCATGTCAGGAAATACAACTTCAGCAGCAAGTTCCTCTGCTTCTTCTAATACAGATGTATCTGTTGCAGACAATTCTACTTCAGATGTTGCATCATCCCAGACCACCATGATTTCAGGTGAATCTGCTAATGGTTCATCTACTATTGCTTCCTCTGATTCAAGTGAATATCTTAATTCAGGAGAGGCTAGTTCCGGAGCTACCTACAATTCAGAAGCTTCATCTACTGCTTCTACTAACGCTTCTGCAGAAGAGACAACAACTGTAACCAAGGATCCTTATGGCGGCGGCAACGAGCCTGTACCTGATGGAGACCTTCAGCTTGTATTTATAGGAGACAGCCAGTTTGACAACTGGAGAAATTCAGGAACATCTATTTCAGAACTTGTTGGTGAAGAAATGAACGCCCTCCACTATAACCTCGGAGTAGGTGGAACATGTGCAGCAGTTAAGAGAACTCAAAATGGTAACAGTACCGAAGAAAGCGATAACGACTACGAAGAAGCTAACTTCACGGCTATATGTCATATGCTTAAAGGAGATCTTGAAATATCAAGTTATTCAAATTCTCTTAATGAAGAATTTGCTACTGTCCTTTACTCTATACAGCCCGAAAAAGTCGACTACTATATTATTGAATATGGTTACAATGATTATTACATGGGTCTTGATATCTACAATAAAGATAATCCTTATGATGAGCATACTTACTATGGTGCATTAAATCAAGGTATTAAGATGCTTAAAGAGATCTCTCCTAAAGCTCATTTTATTATATGCACACCATGCTACTGCAGATTCTATGATGGATCTGGCAAAGACATGGGTGACGCTTATAACATATCTAAAGGCCAAGGTTCTCTTGCATACTATGCAGATTATGCTTTAAAACTTGCAGATAATATTGGTGCCAGAAAACTTGATGCAATAAGCGGTACAACTTTCAACCTTAATTCTTATACATATAAAGAATATCTCGAAGATCATATACATCTATGCTATAAGGGACGTGTAGTTTATGCTAAAGCTCTTCGACGCATAATACTTGATGATATGGGAATATATGATTCTGAAAATGAAGGTGATATCAATACAATGCTTTCTATAGCTGATTATTAAAATAAATTGTTCGTAATCAACTAATCCTTATTGCAGCAAGAGTTAAACATTTATAAATAAAAACTGTCCTTCAAAATTCCGAAGGACAGTTTTTTGTTTATAAATGATTCTGTATTATTATTTCTTATAAAAGTTTTAGAGCTTTAATTATATTAATTCAGTTCCATAATACTTTATTATCAGTATTTACCTTTCAATCAACCATATCATATTTTAAAAGTATTCAAAGCATCTATCACATAGTCCTGCTCTTCATCAGTCATTCCATTATACATAGGAATTGACAATACTTCCTTGGCATACTCTTCTGTTATAGGATATTCGCCTTCTTTATGACCAAGATATGCATAAGCTTCCTGAAGATGAGGTGGTACCGGATAATGAATGATGCTTCCAATTTCTTTCTCGTTTAAATAATCTATAAGCTTATCACGACTCTTACATCTGATAACATACTGATGCCATACGCTGTAGCTATTCTCTACTTCCACAGGAGTGATGATAAAAGGATTAGTTATATTTTCAGAATATCTCTTTGCAAGTTTTCTGCGCTCATCAGTAATCTCTTTCATATACTTAAGTCTTACCTTTAAAAGCGCTGCCTGCATCTCATCAAGTCTTGAATTAGCACCAACAACTTTATTATAGTAATGCTTATGACTTCCGTAGTTACGATAAGTTTTGACATCATCAATAAGCTTAGGATCATGAGCTATAACAGCACCTGCATCACCAAATGCACCCATGTTCTTGGTTGGATAGAAAGAAAAGCATCCAATATCGCCAAATGTTCCAACCTTCTGTCCCTTCCACATGGCACCATGTGCCTGAGCACAGTCTTCAATAAGGAATAGCCCATGACGCTTACAGATATCTACGACCTTAGTCATATCTGTAACCTGGCCATATAAGTGAACTACCATGACAGCTTTTGTCTTATCTGTAATACTACTCTCAATAGCATCAACAT
>NZ_JAILQF010000207.1 GCF_024699075.1 Butyrivibrio sp. | reverse complement strand
CTCCAGCTCATTAAGGGTCATAAGCTGCTTGACCATCTTATTCATCTTGCCTGCTTCGTCCACAATTACACCGCAGTAATAATCACGACTATCAGGATCTTCTACTATTCCATCCTGAAGGCCCTCTGCATATCCTTGTATTAGCGCTATAGGTGTTTTAAGCTCATGTGAAACATTTGAGAGAAATTCACTTCTCATCTGGTCAACCTTATCTTTGGATTCAATATCCTTTTTCAATTCAAGATTGGCAGTCTTTAGCTCCAAAATCGTTTTTTCGAGTATCTCCGAAAGTTCGTTTATGTTTTCTCCCAAAAGATCGAGCTCATTTTTATGTTTACTCGTATACTTGGCATCAAAATCCAAAGCCTTCATCTGGTTAGAAATATCCGTAAGTTTACTTATGGGTTTTGTTATTCTTCTTGCAAGAAAATAAGACAAAACAGATCCTATGACCAAAATCCCCAACGCAACATAGCTCATAAATCTATTAGATATTCGTACACTATCCTTTATTCCTTCAAGTGCACTCCTTATCATGAAGACATTTCCGTTATCAAGAAAGCCGAACATCTCCATGTACTCAGTACTGGTCCTTGCATCAGTATCTATCTGAAGGATATATATGTTTTTTTCGATCAAAATAGTTGTTTTGCCGCTTTCATCATTAAGTCCCAACATATTGGCCCAAAGCTTTTGCTGAAGATAAAAATAGTCAGGAGATGATGATTTAACTATATCCGAATTTTCGTCAGCGACAATAACATCTATGTTATAACGCTCGCATATTCTCATAAGTTCTATGTTAAAAGATTCAGAGGTTATATCCCCGGAATTCATTGCATCATTAACGCTCTCATAAGCAGAAGTTATAACATCTATCTTATTGGTAATATAATATTTCTCCAGTAATATATTATTAAACAGCAAAACGCCGCCAACCATACCTATCATCAGCACTGTGAAAATAAGCATGAAATCGCGGCGAAGTGGTCGTTTTATTTTTTTTGTATTGTTATTATCATTCATAATATGATCTATTCAAGTTCGCTTCCTGTTCTCTTGTATTTAAACCTCAAATTTATATCCCATTCCCCAGATAGTCTTGATCATATCACCTTTATCTCCAAGCTTGGATCTGAGTTTTTTTACATGGGTATCAATAGTTCTTGCATCACCAAAATAGTCATAATTCCATACATTGTTAAGGATGTTCTCTCTGGACAATGCCAAGCCTTTATTTTCAAGGAAGTATGTAAGAAGCTCAAACTCTTTAAATGAAAGCTCTATAGGATTATCGTCTATAGAAGCGATATGTGCAGATTTATTGATCTTTATTCCGCCTTCTTCTATGACATCTTCACTTGAAGTCTGATTACTTCTTCTGAGTATAGCCGTTACCCTGGCCACAAGAATCTTAGGACTGAAAGGTTTGGATATATATTCATCAACCCCAAGTTCAAATCCCTGAAGCTCATCTCTTTCTTCTGACTTTGCTGTAAGCATTATGATAGGAACCTTGCTATATTGCCTTATCTCACGGCAAACATCCCATCCATCCATTTTGGGCATCATAACATCCAGAATAATAAGAGATATATTTTTATCTGCAAAAAAGATGTCAACAGCTTCCATACCATCCCCGGCTTCAACAACTTCAAATCCGGCTTTGATAAGGAAATCGCTGACAAGCTTTCTCATCCTGCTTTCATCATCAACTACTAATATTTTTAGTTTATCCATTCCCTGTGCTTTAGCCTTTTCAGGCCTTTGCCTCCTTAAATATATATTATCCCCATTTTATGTCCATTTTGTGAAAAAATAAAACCAATCCATCTAATTCCCAATAGTTTTTCAATATGAACGTATATTTCTACTGTGATTGTGATGATGTATTAAAATCAGGCTTTGATTCTATGCCAAGTTCCTTTTCTTTTTCTTTTACTGCCTTCTCACGTTCTGTAAGCTCTTCTTCCCAAGCTTCATACTCATCAGTAATAGTCTCTTTATAATTAAGTACAGTAGTAGAATTGTTACTTGCTGCTATGAGGAACATACATATAACAAGTATTACAAGAAATATATTAACAAATAGAGAATATTTAAGGAAATTATGATTTGTTTTTTTCTTGGGTTTTTCTTTTACAATCTCCTTAGGAACGTAATCATCCGGAGACGTGGTATGGGTATAAATATGTTTCAACTCAATATTAGGCATATCAGACAGATCTCCGCCCTGAATCATAACCTGTCTGCGCAAAAAAGACAAAAAGCTCCATCCAAGGGGTGTTCCAAATACCTTGTTTTGTATAGATTTAGTATATACAGTTTTTATATTCGCCAGACTATTAAGTTTTACATGAGACTCGAGGTACTCAATCTTTCTTGCATCAACTCTTGCTTTATCAGCATCTTCCTTTGTTTTAAAAAGAAAGCCACCTACATCGAGCGAATTATCAGTCTCTACAGGATTATCCTTAACAGGCTCAGTATTATTATCTGCCTTCTTAATCTCCTTATCATTTGCCATTACAGCCTCCTGAAGACTCATTCTACATACGCTTAAATGACACTACTTTATGTAAATCTTATCTGTCTAAAGAAGAAATCCAATATGTCACATTTATATTTCGGCTGATAAGGTTATAAAATCAAGAATAAATCATGGATTCTTGAATGAAAAGTTCATGGGACTTTTACCTATATAATATTTTATTAATGAAAAACAGACTGTACTACCTTTCAAGGTAATATCAGTCTGTTTAAATAATCCTTCTTCAAAGCGCTCACGTATATTCTGTAGGAAAGTTTCCTACAAAAACACTTACACTTCTTGCTTTTAGTATCCATCCATTCTCAGTAAGAGGTACAGGTCTGTTATGGAAGTATTTCTGATCCGGAGCACCTGTATTTATAGCAAGGGACCAGTAACCACCGCAAGGAAGATCTGGAAGTTTTATAGCTATATCTTCCCAGAATACATTTATAGCTATATATACCACATCATCATGGCCTTTATCTCTGCAGTACCCGGCAAAGCGAATACCTATCATTCTGCTATCCTTAGTTATATTTCCATTATAAGGATCTTCTACATGGCAGCTTTCAAATGGAAGTCCGCATTTTGCTGGCTGCAGATCTTTTCTGATTGCCGGATGTCTTTTTCTGAACTGTATAGCATTTCTATAAAAATCATAGTAATCGTGGTTCTTGGTCATAAGATCCCAGTTGAGCCATGAAATCTCATTATCCTGACAATATGCATTGTTATTGCCAAACTGTGTATTAGCAAACTCATCACCTGCAAGAAGCATCGGAGTGCCTCTTGAACACATAAGTATTGTAATAGCATTACGCATCATTCTAAAACGCAGCTTGATTATTTCAGGATCATCTGTCTCGCCTTCAACGCCACAGTTCCAACTTCTGTTATCATCAGTACCATCTGTATTGTTCCAGCCATTGGCTTCGTTATGCTTACCATTATATGAATACAGATCATAAAGAGGGAAACCGTCATGACAGGTCAGGAAATTTATGGATGAGTTATAACCTACATATTCTCCACCATACAAGTCCATAGATCCAGTAATTCTCTTGATAGCTTCCGGAGCTGACCAGTATTCTCCTTTTAGGTATGAACGTATATCATCACGATACTTACCATTCCATTCTGCCCATCTATTCCATGCAGGGAAGCTTCCTACCTGATACATTCCACCTGCGTCCCAGGCTTCTGCGATAAGTTTACAGTTACCAAGAATCGGATCATATGCAAGCCTCTGGATAAGCGGAGGCCTGTCCATAGGAGTTCCATCTTCATTTCTTCCAAGTATACTTGCAAGATCAAAACGGAATCCGTCAACCCGGTAATCTTCAACCCAGTAGCGCAAGCAATTAACTATCATTTCCTGTACCAGAGGATTATTACAGTTAACTGTATTACCACAGCCCGAGAAGTTATAATACTTACCATCAGGAGTAAGCATATAATATATATTATTATCAAATCCTTTAAATGATATAAAAGGTCCGTTCTCATTGCCTTCAGCAGTATGATTGAATACAACATCAAGAATTACTTCTATTCCGTTGTCTTTAAACTCTTTTATAAGATTCTTAAGTTCAAGGCCCTCATAATTGTACTCACCAACTGAAGCATAAGCAGTATTTGGGGCAAAAAAGCTTACAGTATTATATCCCCAATAGTCAAGAAGTGTTCTGCCATTAACCACCCTCTTATCTCTGGTCTCATCAAATTCAAATATAGGCATAAGCTCTACAGCTGTAATACCAAGATGCTTTAAATAAGGTACTTTTTCTTTAAGCCCTTCAAAGGTACCTGGATATCTTACTCCGGAAGAAGGATCCTTAGTAAAGCCCCTTACATGAAGCTCATAAATAATTGAATCTTCCATTGGAGTTTCCAGCTGCTTAGTCGCATTCCATTCAAAATTATTCCTGACTATTCTTGCCCTGTATATACCATTTCTATTATCATTTTGTCCCCAGTTACGCTGACCTGTTACAGCTTTGGCATAGGGATCAAGAAGATAATGTTTTTTGTCAAACAAAAGGCCCTTGGATGGATCCCATGCTCCGTCTACAGAATATGCATATTCAATGTTCTCTATATCAAGACCGAATACTATCATTGAATACGTTTTTCCTATTTTATATGATTCTGGAAAAGGGATTTTTCCAAAAGGGGCAGAATCACCTCTATGAAACAACAATAAAGTTATAGATTTAGCACCCTTGGAATAACATGTGAAGTTAACACCATCCGGAATAACCGTTGCCCCGTTCATTTCATAATATCCGGGTCTGATCCTGAATCCGTTGATCTCGTCAAGCGCAAGCATCTGACGATTAAGATCCATCTTTCTAAATTCTATTCCGCGATGCTCTCTTAGAACTTTTTTCTCTACTCTACGTCTTCTGAACTCTTGCATAAAAAACCCTTCCGTCTTCAGCTGATCCTGTATATACATGATCATACTGTTAGTACTAGTAATGTCGAACTCGCGAATTACTTCGTGATTGCTCGTTATATACAAAAATCACTTAATAGACTTTGTATTTATAACGCTGGTAATTGATTTTTAAACGCAAAACCTCATTTATAGTTTAACATAAAAAAGCATCCCGGAAAACCTGTTTAGGAAATCCGGGATGCAAATATACTTTTGGTATAATTTACAGATTGATGATATATGATATTCATACACTGTATAAATATCTTTAATTATCAGAATCTATAAAATATTAAGCAGGATATGCTCCGTTCTTAGTATCTGCCTTAGAAAGATCTACTCCGCTCTTCTGAGCTTCACGATACTTGAAGAAGTCTGTAGCAACCTGAGGGAAAGATGCATATGAAAGAACATCTTCATCGCATGTAGCCCACTGCTTGCACTCTTCTCTGAACTTATCCATCTGAGGCTCGATAAGATCTGCAGGACGGCAAGTAATACGTTCCTCGTCTCCGATACATTTCTTAACAACTTCAGGATCCATAGGCTTAATTGTCTGACCATATTTACCTCTTACAAGGTCCTTGGTCTGTTCAGGAACGATCTTGTATCTCTCGCCCATAAGAACATTCATAACAGCCTGAGTACCAACGATCTGTGATGAAGGTGTAACAAGCGGTGGCTCACCAAGATCTTTACGAACTCTCGGTACTTCTTCAAGAACTGCTTCAAGCTTATCAAGCTTGCCCTGATCTGAGAGCTGCTTTGTAAGGTTTGAAAGCATACCACCAGGTACCTGATACATAAGAGTCTTGATGTTAACACCAAGAACCTTAGTAGACATAAGTCCTGACTCGAGGCACTCTTCTCTGTAAGGACGGAAGTGCTCAGCAATCTTGGAAAGAAGCTTCTGGTCATAACCTGTATCATATGGAGTTCCCTTAAGGGCCTCAACCATAACTTCTGTTGCAGGCTGTGATGTACCAAGAGCAAATGGGCTGATAGCGCAGTCGATGATATCAACGCCTGCTTCAATAGCCTTCATATATGTCATACTAGCAACACCTGATGTGTAGTGAGTATGAAGCTCGATCGGGATCTTTGTACCGCTCTTAAGAGCTCTGACAAGCTTATCTGCTTCGTAAGGAAGAAGAAGTCCTGCCATATCCTTGATACAAAGTGAATCAGCACCAAGTGCTTCGATCTCACCTGCGATCTTCTTCCAGTATTCATCATTATATGCGCCACCAAGTGTGTAAGAAAGAGCGATCTGAGCCTTTCCGCCATACTTCTTGCAGGCTTTAACTGATGTCTCAAGGTTACGAAGGTCGTTAAGACAGTCAAAGATACGGATGATATCAATACCATTTTCAATTGACTTAGCTACGAAAGCTTCTACTACATCATCAGCATAGTGGCTGTAACCAAGAAGGTTCTGTCCACGAAGAAGCATCTGAAGAGGAGTATTCTTAAAGCCCTCTTTAAGTTTACGAAGTCTTTCCCACGGATCCTCTTTAAGGAAACGAAGGCAAGAATCAAATGTAGCACCGCCCCAGCATTCTACTGCGGCATATCCTACTTTGTCCATTGTATCAACAATAGGGAGCATCTGCTCTATCGGCATTCTAGTAGCGATCAGAGACTGATGTGCGTCACGAAGAACAGTCTCAGTAATCTTTACCGGTTTTCTTTCAATATCAGACATAGTTTTCTCCTTTTAAAAATTAGATTCCGAATATCGCCATAAATGTACCGGCAACAACTGCTGTTCCGATAACACCGGCAACGTTAGGTCCCATAGCGTGCATAAGAAGGAAGTTAGAAGGATCTGCTTCAGCACCAACCTTCTGAGAAACACGCGCAGCCATAGGAACAGCTGATACACCGGCTGAACCGATAAGCGGATTGATGTTTCCACCACTGATTAAATTCATAAGTTTACCAAACAGGACACCTGCGGCAGTACCTACAGCAAATGCTATAAGTCCGAGAACTACGATCTTAAGAGTAGCAGGCTGAAGGAAGTCTTCAGCTTTTGTAGTAGCACCAACTGATGTTCCAAGAAGGATAACTACAATATACATAAGAGCATTTGATGCTGTCTCCTGAAGCTGGTGTACAACACCACTTTCACGGAAGAGGTTACCAAGCATAAGCATACCGATAAGAGGAGCTGTTGTTGGAAGGATCATGCAGACAACAACTGTAACAACAATAGGGAAGAGGATCTTCTCAAGCTGTGATACAGGGCGAAGCTGAAGCATGCGGATCTTACGTTCCTTCTCTGTTGTGAAAAGCTTCATGATCGGAGGCTGAATAATCGGTACAAGTGACATGTATGAGTATGCAGCAACGGCGATAGGTCCAAGAAGTGTTGTACATCCAAGCTTTGTAGCAAGGAAGATAGATGTAGGACCATCAGCACCACCGATGATTGAGATAGAAGCAGCTGCTGTTCCGGGGAAGTCCATTAAAATAGCCATAAAGTAAGCTGAGAAAATACCGAACTGTGCTGCTGCACCAAGCAGGAATGACTTAGGGTTAGCAATAAGCGGACCAAAGTCGGTCATGGCACCTACACCCATGAAGATGATTGAAGGAAGGATTGACCATTCATCCAGCTTGTAGAAATACCTGAATAATCCACCGCCGCTTCCGTCTTCTGATATCTCTTGCATAATCTCAGGATAGATATTAACAAGAAGCATACCAAATGCGATCGGAACAAGAAGCAGAGGTTCAAAATCATGGGCTATAGCCAAATAAAGAAATACGAACGCTACGAGAATCATGACATAATTGCCCCAGTAACGGTTCTGGAAGGCTGTCTGATTCCATAGATTCAAAAAGGTATCAACGATTTTTTCCATTATTGTTCCTCCAGTAGAATACGAAACTATTAGTTAAGTGTTGCAAGAACTGTTCCTGCCTCTACTGAATCACCTACTGCGCAGTCAATGCTAGCAACAGTTCCGTCTGAAGGAGCAACCATAGGAATCTCCATCTTCATGGACTCGATAGTAACAACAGCATCGCCCTTCTTAACTGCCTGTCCTACGTTAGCGTTAACCTTTACAACCTTACCGGCTGCACCGGCTTCAACCTTGATTGAACCAGCACCAGCTGATGCCTTCTTAGCTGCAGGAGCTTTCTTAGGAGCTGCCTTTGGAGCTGGTGCGCTAGCTGCGCCGCCTGCGCCTTCTTCTACTGTAACATCATATACGTTGCCATTAACGGTAATAGTATAGTTTTTCATGTTTATCCCTTCCTGCCGTATGTATAACGGCTTCGAAATTTTATGTGAATCCTGTAAATTCTTATCTTGTGTTGCCACTAAGGCACTAGTTATGCTCTGGCTCCGGAACGTCTCTTTCTAATAGAACGAACAACAAAACCATCACCGGATGCTGAAGTACTTCCCTCATAAGCTGCAATAGCTGCTGCAATAACTGCAACGAGCTCTTCGTCATCAGAAAGATCCTCTTCTTCAACTACTTCAGGAGCTGCAGGTTTTGCAGGAGCTGGAGCAGGCTGTTTCTTACCGATCTTTCCGATCATAGGGAAAAGAGAAATGATCAGACTGATAAGAATAAGTACTGCGAATGCAGTTCCCATTCCAAGCAGTGTGTTGATACCCGCATCAGCAAGCTTGCCAGCCATTAAAGTAGTTCTAGTTGCTTCAAGAGCCATAGGAAGATAAGATAAAGAACTTGTGATAAATTCCATCATTTACCTCCTTATTTAGTAACATGCTTCTTTGCAGGGTGTGCTTCTCTCTTTGTAAAAAGCATCTCTAATGCGCCGATAACATACTTTCTTGTATCAGCAGGCTCAATGATCTCATCAACGTAGCCTCTTCTTGCAGCACTTACAGCGCTGTTCTGAAGCTTAGCATACTCAGCTGCGATCTCATTAACCTCTTCTGCGCTCTTACCATCACCGATGATCTTGGCAGCCATATCTGCTTCCATTGTTCCGATCTGGGAATCTGGCCAGCAAACATTGATATCTGCCTTAGAGTTCATGATAACGAATGCGCTACCAAGAGCCTTACCTGTAACAACGTTAACTTTCGGAACAGAAGCTGAACCAAATGCAGAAACAAGTGCTGCTGCTTTCTTGGCAAGTCTCTTCTCTTCACATGTTGTAGCAAGGAAGCCCTTTACATTTGTGAATGTAACAACAGGAAGATCAAAAGCATCGCAGAAACGAACGAAATCAGCTGCCTTCTCACAACCATTTGCTGTAAGAACAGGCTCAAATTTCTCTTTCTCTTTGCCGTTTTCATCAAATAATACGCTGCGGTTAGCAACAACGCCAACTGTAGCTCCGTTAAGTTTGATGAATCCTGTTACCATCTCTTTAGCGAATTCTCTCTTGGTTTCAAAGAAAACGCCATTATCTGAAAGAATTGAAAGTGCAAGTGCAGGATCTGCAACTGCGCCATCAAAATTCTCAAGTGATCTGTTAAGATCATCAGCGCACTCTTCATAGAAGTCGCTGTCTTCATTATTAGAAGGAAGAAGGCTTACAAGCTGACGAATCTCGTTGTAGATTGTCTCTTCATCGCCTGCAACATCAACGATTCCAGCCTTAGCGCCCTGGAAATCAGCTGCTGCTGTATCACACTTCTCTTCGTAATTGCCTTTAATGGAGTTAGGAGAATTGACGAACAGCTTACCGTTCTTGCTCTCCATGAATGTAAAATCAGAAAGGGCTGGTACAAGTGCCAGACCGCCGCCACAGCCACCGAATACTGCTGTGATCTGAGGAACAACTCCTGAAGCCTCAACTTCTTTAGCGTAGATCTCGCCAAAAGCTGCAAGAGCATCAGTTGCTTCCTGAAGACGCATACCTGTTGAATCGATAAGACCGATTACAGGTGCTCCCATCTTGACTGCCATATCATAGATACGTGCAATCTTCTTTGCATGCATTTCGCCAACGGATCCGCCTAATACACTTGCATCCTGGCTATATACATACACAAGGTTACCATCGATGACACCATATCCCGTAACAACACCATCGGATGGAGTCTCTGACTGTTTCAGACCGAAGTCAGTGCTCCTTGCTGTAACCATAGCACCAATTTCGACGAAACTGTTCTCATCGAGT
>NZ_JAILQF010000188.1 GCF_024699075.1 Butyrivibrio sp. | reverse complement strand
CTTTTACCGGAACCGGATTCACCTACAATTCCAAGTACTTCTCCGGGAGCAACGCTGTAGGATACATCTCTTACAGCCTGTACAGTTCCATTAGGAGTTAAAAATTCAGTTGTTAAATGGCTTATCTCCAATAAATTTTCACTCATATCCATGGCCATCCTTTCGTTATTATTTCTTCTTTGGATTAAGGGCATCTCCGATTCCTTCACCAAAGAAGTTCAGGGAAAAAATTGTAAGGCAGATGCAAAGTGTTGGAAGAAGCATCTGTTCCGGGTGAATTGTCATCACCTGTCTGGCATCCTGTGCCATTGATCCCCAGCTTGCCATTGGAGCTGAAATACCTATTCCGATAAAGCTAAGAAAAGCTTCTGTAAAGATCGCGCTTGGAACAAGAAGTGTCATCTGAACTATGATTGGTCCAATCGCATTTATGATAAGGTGCTTGAATAATATTCTCTTATCTGTAGCTCCAAGTACCAGTGCTGCTAAGGCAAATTCCTGTTCCTTTAAAGCAATTACCTGGCCTCTTACCTGCCTTGCCATTCCTATCCAGCCTGGTATACAGACACCTATTAAGATACTTTGAACATTGGCTCCGTTTAGCATCATGATAAGGATTACATAGATCATTGAAGGCATTGCATAGATGATATCTACGATTCTCATTATGAGAGTATCTAATTTTCCTCCAAAGTATCCGCAGATGCCTCCGATTATTACTCCTATGAAGCTGTTGATAAGTGCTGCTCCAAATCCTATGCTAAGACTTATCCTTGCTCCGTAGCAGAGTCTTACGAATATGTCTCTACCAAATTTATCTGTTCCCAGGATATGCTCTGTAGAAAATGCCGCATATGCATTGGCTGTATCCTGAGCATCATATTCATAGGGTGATAGGAAAGGTCCGACTATTGCAAGTGCTCCCATAAGTATCAGGATCACAAGTCCTGCAAGAGCCATTTTGTTCTTCCTGAATCTCTCCCAGGCTTCCTGAATAAATGTCTTACTCTCTAGTGCTATGAATTCACTGTTCTTTTCTTCTTCCGGTAGTGGTGAAAACCAGTCATCATTTATTCTTACATCCATATAATCACCCCCTTAATCTGTAAGCTTGATTCTTGGGTCAACTATTGAACAAAGAATATCAACCACAAGGTTTGCAACAATGATAAGTGCTCCGATAAATACGCTAAATCCAAGGATTACTGTGTAATCTCTATTGGTTATTGCGTTGGTAAATTCTCTTCCAATACCTGGAATTGAATAAATCTGTTCTATTACAAAGCTTCCTGTAAGTGTGAAGGCTATTGCCGGTCCAAAATATGTAATTACAGGTATGAGTGCATTTCTAAGTACATGCTTGAACATGATCTGGAAAGTTGAAAGCCCCTTGGCTCTTGCCATGATAACGTAGTCCTGCTGGGTTGCTTCCATGTATGTACTTTTTGTAAGTCTTGCAATTGTTGCAACAGGTCCAAAGGCCTGGGCTGCAACCGGTAGAATATAATGTATCGGTGATGTAAGTCCTACTACAGGTAAAAGTCCTAAATATACTCCGAATAAAAGCATCAGATACAGGGCTATTACAAATGCCGGTACGCTTACTCCCATGGTGGCGTATGCCAAAAGAATGTTTTTAATGATCTGACTCTTTGTAACTGACATCCATATACCTATTGAAATACCTATTACTGCAGATATTCCAAATGCTATAAGACCAACTCTTATGGTGTATGGTGCTCCTCTGGATATTAAAGTGTTAACTGATATATTCTTTTTATAAGAGATACCAAGTTCACCATGCATCAGATTCTCTAAATAGATAACGTATTGTTTCCATTCCGGTTCATTTAGTCCGTATGCTTCTTCAAGCTGATCTATCTGCGATTGTGACAGGTTCTCTGCTTCAAATGGACTTCCCGGCATCCTGTGAACCAGGACGAAGGTTAATGTAATGAGTGCCCAAAGTGTTACAACACCAACTAATAATCTTTTTAAAATATACTTCAGCATTCCCCTACCTCCTTTTTATGCCGCTTTTATATGCCGGTTAAAAGCTTTAGCGATCCAGCTTCTGTCATCAAATTCTTCTCCCTCATGTAGTCTTCCAAGTCTCTTCATCTCTCTTATGTACATTATTGTGACTATTACAAGTGAGCATCCATCAGATACCGGAGTTGCATATAAGACTCCCATAAGTCCGAATATCCTTGGAAGGATAAGTAGTGCCGGAATGAAGAAGATTCCGTGCCTTGAAAGTGATACAAAGGTTGCTACTTCTGGTTTTCCTATGGAAGAAAAATACATGCTTACAAGCATCTGATAACCACCAAATAGTGCGAACATCTTACTGGTTCTCATAGCCATTACGCCGTATTCAAGGAGCTGCGCATCATCTTTACTAAAAAGATTTATTACGAATTCAGGTGCCAGCATCATCATGGTCCATATGATCGCTGCAAAGAAGAATGCCATTGCCTGAGAAGTCATCGATGCTCTTCTTACTCTCTTAAACTTTTTTCTCCCATAGTTAAAACTTATAACCGGTGCTCCTGCCTGATTGATTCCGGAAGCGGCTGATGTTATAAAAGCTTCTACAGTATTTACAACAGATAATGCTGAAATACAAAGCTCTCCTCCTCCCAGGAGGCTGTAATAAGGATCGATATCTCCGTAGTATTGAAGGGATTTATTGATCATTATGTTTGTGATAAAGCTAAGCATCTGGAATATCGAAGGTGCGATTCCCATCTTGGCTACAGTTACCATCTGCCCAAGGTCAACTACTTTAAGTCCTGCCCATTTAAGATTGCTCTTTCCTCTTACAAAATATGCTGCTGAGAATATTGCTCCTACCAGCTGGCTTCCAACTGTTGCAATTGCTGCGCCGTATATTCCAAATTCAAATATCACTATCAAAAGTGTATTAAGGAAAATATTAAGTATAGCGCCTATCATGTTGGCTACCATGGAATATCTTGTATTGCCTTCAGATCTTATGATCGCTGCAAGTCCTACATTTAGCATGTTAAAGAGCTGGCCAAGAGCTGTGATCCTTAGATATATAACTGCGTATCCAAAAACTTCGCTGCCTTTTTTGGCTCCGCACAAAGCTACAAATGATTCTGTAAAAACAGTAAAGATAAGACATACTACAGATGCCATTAAGATGGCCTGAATGATGATATTGGTAAAAAGCTTATTGGCTTTCTCATAATCCTGTCTACCCATTGCAAGTGATAACATTGACGCCCCACCTACTGTAATAAAGAGGGTAAGAGCTATTACCACGTTGTTAAAGGGAGATAATACTGAAATTCCTCCAAGAGCATTCCTTCCAACAAAGTTACCTACAAACATCTGATCCGCTGTTTTGTACAGATATGTAGTGAGGGTTCCAAGGAGCCCCGGAATCGCCATCGATAGCAGAAGTGGAAATATTGGAGCAGTGCCCATTTTCTCTGTATTTCTTCTTGCTTTTTGCGCCCTTTCAAGAGCTGTCACATCTTTTATCTCACTCATACCTTATGACCATCTCCTCTTTTACTGCCTTTTTTATAAATACTTTTTATATACTTTTATGCGTATTCATATATGCACTTGTACAAGTATATTTACAGAGCTTTTATGCCGTGTTCCCCTGTTCTTATTCGAACCACGTCTTCAACGTTTTCTATAAACAGCTTGCCATCACCGATGGTCCCCGTTTTGAGCCTTTCCTGCAAAAGATTTATTATGATCTGTATAGTCTCATCATCTCCCACTGTTTCTATTCTCACCTTTGAAAGACATGTAACCGGCTGGATAACTCCTCTGTATTTTGTAGATGAGCCTCTCTGGTTTCCATAGCCTGAAATATCTTCGATCATGATCCCGTAAGCTGCACAGGATTCAAAAATTTCCAGGACTTCATTTCTTCTGCTATGCTTTACAACTACTGTCAGTTTCTTCATACTGATAACCTCCAGCTTCTTATTTGTCGTTGTGGAAATTGAAGTTTGCATAAGCACTGCAGCCATGTTCCATAACATCAAGTCCATCTATTTCTTCATCTTCAGAAACTCTGAGTCCTACAAGCTTATTGATGATTGTAAATACTATAAATGCTGCAACAAGTACGTATGCTATAACTGCAAGTGTTCCAAGAAGCTGAACTATAAAGCTGCATCCTTCTCCAAACACTCCTGTCATGATGCCTCCGAATGCTCCACACACGCCGTGTACTCCGACTGCACCGACCGGATCATCGATCTTTAAGATCCTGTCAACAAACTCAATGGCAAATACTACAAGTGCTCCTGCGATTGCTCCTATGATAAGTGCTTCATAATCTGTTACTACATCAGCTCCTGCTGTTATTGCTACAAGTCCTGCAAGTGCTCCGTTACAGGTCATTGAAATATCAGGCTTGCCATACCTTACCCATGTGACGATCAAAGTAACCAGTGTTGATGCGCTTGCTGCAAGGTTTGTTGTCATTGCTATGTCACCAAGGTTTGTTGTTGCTGCTGTAGTTGATCCGCAGTTAAATCCAAACCAGGCAAACCAGAGAATGAATACGCCCAGAACGCCAAGTGGAAGGTTGTGACCTGGAATAGCTTTTATTTTGCCATCTTTTCTGTACTTACCTCTTCTTGGTCCAAGGATTGCTGCTCCTACAATGGCACACACACCGCCTACCATATGTACTGCGCAGGATCCTGCAAAATCGTGGTATCCAAGCTGTGATAGAAATCCGCCTCCCCAGATCCAGTGACCTGTTACAGGGTAAATGAAAATACTGATTGCTCCTGAATATAAAAGGTATGAAATAAATTTAGTTCTCTCAGCCATCGCTCCACTTACGATTGTTGCTGATGTTGCACAAAATACTGTGTGGAAAAAGATAAATACGCCAATCGGGAGTGAGTTAAACATTCCATTCTCATCGGCAAGAGCTTCTATATTGAAAAAGCCTTTAGTACCAATTACTGCATTGTCGCTTCCAAACATAAATGCAAATCCAATAAGGAAAAAGAAGATTGATCCGATTACCAGATCCATCATGTTCTTCATTAAGATGTTTCCTGAGTTTTTAGCTCTGGTAAAACCCGTTTCTACCATTGCAAAGCCTGCCTGCATAAAGAAAACAAGAAAAGCTCCTAACATGGTCCACATTATATTCATCAAAAGTTCTACATCCATATCCTAACCCTCCTATCAAAGTGCCTTACTTCCATGCTCGCCTGTTCTTATACGAACAACTTCCTCAACATTGTAGACAAATATTTTTCCGTCTCCGCATGTTCCTGTGTTGATGTCCTTTAGAACCTGAGCGATTATGGTTTCTACAAGCTCATCATCAACCACTGTTTCTACTTTGATCTTGGGGATAAGCTCTATATCCAGTTCAGCTCCCCTGTACAAAGATTTGTGGCCCTTCTGATTGCCGTAGCCCTGGATGTTTGAAACCATCGCTCCATGTGCACCGCACTCATCCAGAATTTCCTGGAGAACCTCAAGCTTTTCAGGTCTTATAACAATCTCCAACCTTTTCATATCATCCTCTCCTTTCTACCTGCAAAAAAGACGCCCGATCCTTTTAATAGGAATTCAGACGTCTTTGTCACGTAGTCTTTATTTTTTTATGCAATAACACTTGTAGGCTCCCCCGCAATCCAGTTTCTAAGATTTTCAGTTGCTATCCTTACTGTCCTGTACCTTGCCTCTTCAGGCGCCCAGGCTATATGGGCTGTAATTGTTGCATTGTCACATTCAAATATAGGAGTTTTCTCATGAACAGGTTCCCCATCTACAACATCAAGTCCTGCTGCATATACCTTGCCTGATTTAAGATTTTCTACAAGAGCTTCTTCATCAATAATAGCTCCCCTTGCAGTATTTATAATTATTACTCCGTCTTTCATTTTGGAAAAAGATTCTTTGTCCACAAGACCTCTTGTCTGGTCTGTTAAAGGACAATGGATTGATATCACATCACTTCTTGAAAGAAGTTCTGAATATGAAACCTGCTCAATATTTTTATATTCAGGTCCCACTTTCTTGTGTCTGCTATAAGCTATGACATGCATTCCAAAACCCTGTGCCATCTTAGCCATCCACAATCCTATATTTCCAAGTCCGATAATTCCTATAGTCTTTTCATATAGTTCTATCTGCCTTGTGCAAACCTTCTTCCTTCCTGTGAATCCGTGATTATTATCAAGCATCTGCTTGTAGAATCTTGCTTCATCACCGATGTGATGACATATATCCATCAGAAGACCAAATCCAAACTGTGCTATTGTCATGTCTCCGTATACTGTATTAGTAAAGGTAACATTATGTCTTCTGGCTGCAAGTTCATCTATTTTGCCAAATCCATGACCAAGTGTTGCTATATATTTGAGTTTTGGATATTTATTAAAAAACTCTTCTCCAAAATATCCATCTCTTATCCAGGCTCCGATCACTGCATCATACTGACCTGCCCAGGATTCATCGAACATATCGTAAAAATCTATGCCGCTTACTTCAGGAATTGCATTAAGCTGCTGCTTCCAATATTCTATAAGATCATCTCTTTTGGGATAACCTCCAACAGATTCGCCCTGACATACTGCTATTTTCATGCCCTCACTCCCTTTCTGCTTTTAGTAAAGCTTTTTTAATTACAGAATGTAACTTCGATATATTTAGAAGTGCAAAGATGCACTTCTATGTGCTTGGAAGTTCATGTGCTGTATTTCTATGTACGCAATACTACAGGATTTTCAGACCAAAATCTAATACCCTTTTTATATCTATCCATATCTTTTAGATATGGATAATTTCTCTTTCGTCATCCTGCACAATTTTATTCCCAAAAATATAATTAGCTGTAAATATTGACCAAGGCAGAAGAACATGCTACTATCTATTTCAATTTATTGTCCTATTATTTTAGGATTTTTAATCATTTTTTATATCTAAATCGTATGTATAATTATTCAGAACAGTTGGGGGTAAATATGGATATAAGACAGCTTAAATACTTTCTTACAATTACAGATGAAGGCGGAGTCACAGCAGCAGCTAAGAAACTGCACATGTCTCAGCCGCCTCTTAGTAAGCAGCTCATGCTCCTTGAAGAAGAGCTTGGTGTAAAGCTCTTTGAACGTAAAAGTAAAAATCTTATTCTTACTAATGAAGGCAGGGTTTTGTATCAGCAGGCAAGCCTTATAGCCCATGATTTTGATCAGACTATCCAGATATTTGACGATATGAAAAATGGTATTAGTGGAACACTTCATATTGGATGTATAGCTTCTCTTGCAATACTCTTTTTTCCAAACTTCATGAAAGAATTTGTGAAAAACAACCCCAAGCTTGACCTTCAAATGTATGAAAGCAATACTCAGGGTCTTCTAAAACTTTTGGATCAGCATACAACAGAGCTGTGTATTATTAAGAATAACTTTGATAAGAGCAAATACAATTCTATTAATATAGACTGCCTTGTTACAGATTCAGAAGACAGCCTATGCGCAGTCGCACTTCCAAAATACTTTTCTACAGAAAAAGATAGTTTTGACTTCAGCGATCTAAAAGGTCAGGATCTTATAATACAAAGGTTCTATGAATCCAAGATCAAAAATGCCTGCATAGACTGCGGCTTTGAAGCAAATATCATATGTTCTCACGAGAGCGTCATGACGTCTCTTAACTGGTGCCTGTGCGATATGGGAATATCGATAATCCCATTTAGTGCTGCAAAACT
>NZ_JAILQF010000125.1 GCF_024699075.1 Butyrivibrio sp. | reverse complement strand
GTACGGAATAGATGCATACTTGTCAATGCTTAGCTGGCTTTCAGCAGTATCGGGAGATTCCGGTAATTCACACAGCATGGCTTTTACAACACTTCTTACACTTGGCGCTTATAAGACAACTCTTATAGAGATGGCAGTTATTATTCCATGTATTATAGCCGGAGTTATAATGTTTTATTTCCTTGATTCAAGGAAAGTTAGTATCCGCGTTCTTAACGCTGCAAAGATAGTTTATATAGGCGGTATACTTATACTTGTTAAGTACTATTTCTCCACGGGCGTATTTACTACCAATTACTGGTATTATGATTCAATGTTTGAGATAGCAATGATGTTCATAGTACTAAGTCTTGTCCTTGATATACTTGATATAGTATCTGCTTTTAGGGTAAGTGCAGGTTCTAAATCTATAATGCCTGGAACTGATGGAGAGAGGATATTTGCTTTTCTTTCTCTTATGGTCATACTGATAACTCCCTTTGGAAGTGATAACTATACATTCCCTATTGTTAATAATCTCTTTATAGTAGCACCTATTACACTTACCCAGCTTCGCCGCGTTGCGAGAAGGGCGGGCCAGGTTTATAAGCCGGTAACAGGATTTAAGACAGCGGATGATAGAATAAGCTTTGCAAGAAAGTGCGCTATTCACTTTCCATGGAAATACATGTCTATCATGGTAGTACTTGTACTTATAATTCAGGGAACTTTGTTCAAAATGGGCTATTCGTTTGTGGACGGAGCCGATGGCACGAAGAGAGATACTAAGGTTACGGTAGTAGATAAGCTTAAAGGTATATATACAACAGGATATAATGCTGACAGGATAGAAAGCTTATATAAGACTTTATCTGATAATGATCTTCTTGAATATGAGCTTTTACAATTTGGAGAGTCGCCCGGTCTTTCATATGTCTTTGATATGGAGCCTGCTATCTATACGACATGGCCAACACTTGAAAGTAATACGGTCGATAAATTTGATGAGGCTTTAATGTATCTTTCAGAAAGACCTGTTATTATTACTGATGCTGATATCATGACTAAATATCAGGAAAGTATTACTACTTGCGAGAAGATTGATATATTATTGGACTATATTGCGTCAAACGATTATAATATAGTCTTTGAGGACGGTAATTATGTTGTCTATGCACCATGTAATTAAGTCCTTTGTAAGATAGAGGTGATTTAAGTCTATCTATAGGGCCATTGTTTAGAAGGAACTTTTCCTTTTTAGATGGTTACAAAATGATATTTATAAGGAGTTAATACGATGGTGGTAGAAGAAAATAAGGATATTTTTGACAGGATAATGTCACTTCCTGTCCTTAATATATTTGAACCTTTTTACAAGAAGTACAAGGAAGGACTTATGTACCTCTTTTTTGGAGGACTGGCTTTCTTTTTGAGTATCTTCCTTTTCTGGTTTATGGATAGCGTATTGCAAATCGATGAGCTTGTTAATAATACTATTGACTGGGTTATATGCGTTGCTTTCCAGTTTTTTACCAATAGGACATGGGTATTTGATGGTAAAGTAGATAACAGAAAAGATTTCATCAAACAGGCAGGATCCTTTACAGCAGGAAGACTTTTTACGCTTGTAGTTGAGGACCTTTTGATATTTATATTTATTACAAACCTTGGATTTCCAAAGATGCCTGTTAAGCTTGCAGCAACTTTTGTTGTAATAGCACTTAACTATGTTATAAGTAAGCTCATAGTATTCAAAAAAGACTGATATTTCAGGCTTCAAAGGAGGTAAAGACTATGAATGACAATTTTATTCCTTTTAACGTACCACCTTTTACAGGTAAAGAGATGGATTATATCCGCGTATGCGTTGATAATCAGAAGATATGCGGTGACGGCGAATTTACAGCCAAGGATAATGAATGGATAGAGAATAAGACAGGTGTCAAGAAGGCACTTCTTACAACCTCCTGCACACATGCTACCGAGATGGCAGCACTTCTTGCAGGTATCAAAGAAGGCGATGAAGTTATAATGCCTTCCTACACATTTGTATCAACAGCTAATGCTTTTGTACTTAGAGGAGCTACAGTAGTATTCGTTGATATCAGACCTGATACAATGAATATTGATGAAAATAAGATTGAAGATGCTATAACCCCTAAGACCAGAGCAATCGTTCCTGTACATTATGCAGGTGTTGCCTGTGAGATGGATACCATCATGGATATAGCAAAACGTCATAATCTTCTTGTAATAGAAGATGCAGCCCAGGGCGTTATGGCTTCCTATAAGGGTAAGGCTCTTGGATCAATTGGAGATTTTGGTAACTATTCATTCCATGAGACCAAGAACTACAGCATGGGTGAAGGCGGAGCACTTCTTCTTCGTGATGATACCTATGTTGATGATGCTATTATCATCAGAGAAAAAGGTACTAACCGTACCCTTTATAAGCTTGGAAAGGTTGATAAGTATTCCTGGATTGAACCCGGTTCATCATTCCTTCCAAGTGATATGAACGCAGCATATCTGTATGCACAGCTTCAGATGGCTGATGAAATTAATAATGCACGTATGGATCACTGGAACAGATATTATCAGGCTCTAAAGCCTATGGAAGAAAAAGGAGTTATAGAACTTCCTGTAGTACCTGAAGGCTGTGTACATAATGCACATATGTTCTATATTAAGTGTAGAGACCTTGAGGACAGAGAAGGACTTATTGGTTATCTTAAGAGTAACTGTATACTTCCTGCTTCTCACTATGTACCTCTTCACTCTTCGAAAGCAGGTCTTAAATATACAAGATTCCATGGTGAAGATGTATATACAACTAAGGAAAGCGAGAGACTTCTCCGTCTTCCTATGTACTACAAGCTTCGTAATGACGAGATAGATGAAGTTATAAACAGGGTTAAACAGTACTACAAATTCAGCTAAGCTGAATGTAAATAATCAGTCAGGATCGTTGATCCTGACTATGTAATCGGGTGGAGGATAAAGGTTGCAAAGCAGTAAAAAGAGGACTCTTTTAAATTTATGCATAGCAGCTGGAATCACTGCGGTAATAATGCTGATGATTGCAGTATTATTTGATTACTATTTTGATCTTAATGATGATGTGCTTATGAAGGATATATTGTCCGGCAACTATACCGGAACTCCTTCTACGCATAATATACAGATGCTGTATCCTGTCAGTGCCTTTATAAGCCTTATTTACAGGCTATTTAGAGGTGCTGATGTATACGGCATCTTTTTATGCCTTTGCCAGTATGGATGTCTTTTGCTGATATTTAAAAGGACGATAGATCTTGTCAGTGACAAAATGGGCAGAATTGTGGCTGTGATCCTGGAAATTTTCTTTGCTACTGGATGTATGATGGGACATTTTGTATATGTCCAATATACATTTACCGTAGCAATGATGGCTGGAACAGCGACCTTTTTAGTTATAACAGGAAGTGGCAGAAAGAATAGGATCATTGTATGCCTTATCATATGGCTGTCATTTCTTGTTCGATCTGAGATGCTCCTATTAATGCTCCCTATAGCAGGTATGGCCTGGGGTTATAGATTTATAGCTGATCTTGAAGATAAGGGAAGCGTCCAAAAAGCTAGGAATAATGAAGACAATAATATAGAAGATAATAAAGAAAAAAATAAAGAAGAAAATAATAAAGAAGAAAAGAAGAAAGTCAAAGTCGTATACATCCGCTGGGCACTTGTTCTTTTCGCAGGACTTATAGTTTGTAAGGGTCTTGATATGGCGGCTTACAGCTCTGATAGCTGGTCAGAATTCAGAGACCTTTTTGATGCAAGAACAGAGCTTTACGATTATCAGACAATCCCTGAATACGAGGGCAATGAAGAATTCTATGAATCAATAGGACTTGATGAGACAGAGGTTGAGCTATTATTTAACTATAACTTCGGTCTTGACGAAGAAATTGATTCAAAGATCATGGCTCAGGTTGCAGCCTATGCAAAGTCAATTAAGGAAGAAACACCTATGCCCCAGCGCATAAAGACTGCCCTATCTAAGTATATTTACAGGCTTCACCATTTTGGACTTCAGGAAGGCTTTGAATATCCACAGACTGATGCCCCTTGGAATATCATCATACTCATAATGTACTTTGGTATATTCTTCGCTGCTATTACAAGGAGAAGATCAGGAATATTTGCGGCTGTATATCTTGCGGTCTTATTTGTAGTAAGGACCCTTTTGTGGATGTATATACTGGTCGGTGAAAGAGATCCTATAAGAGTAACTCATGGTCTTATGTTCTCTGAGATGGCCCTTCTTCTGGGAATTATCTTATGGAATATGAAGATAAGCTATTGGAAGCTTTATGCCAAAACAGGCATCCTTTTATCTATTATAGTTTTGATGTGTTATATGCCAAATGCAGTTAATATAACAAGGGCTGAAGCGGCAGAAAGAGATATAGTTAATGCTTCTTATAATGAGCTTTATGACTATGTAGACAGTAATCCTGATAATTTCTACTGGATAGATGTTTATACATCTGTTTCATATTCAGAGAAGATGTTTGGGGATACCGATAACAGCCTTGATAATTATGATATACTTGGAGGCTGGGCTTCAAAGAGTCCATTACAGGAAACTAAACTTGAGGCATTTGGATATACAGATATTCAGTCATCACTTTTGTCAGATAATGCCTACCTTGTAATACAAAGCGATTATTCGACGGATTGGCTTATAGCATATTATAATAATAAAGGCATACAAATTGTACTTGATGAAGTCGATACTATTGCCGGTCAATTCAGGATAATTAAAGTTACGGCAGCCTGATATTCTATTTTGGAGAATATAATATATTCCCCATTAGTATGTAGAAAAGAGAATAGCTTATATGAAAAAAATGATAAGTTATGTAATTCCATGTTACAGATCTGAAAATACACTTGGAAACGTAATTAAAGAAATAGAAGATTCTATGAGTAAGATGCAGGATTATGACTATGAGGTTATCTGCATAAATGACGGATCACCTGATAATACATGGGCTACAATAGAGAGCCTTTGTAAGAGCCATAATAAGCTTAAAGGAATTAATTTTGCCAAGAATTTCGGTCAGCATGCAGCCCTTATGGCAGGTCTTAGAAAGTCAAAGGGTGATATTGTTATCTGCCTTGATGATGACGGACAGACACCTGCCAATGAAGCTTATAAGCTTATAGAGGCCATAGAGGGCGGAGCTGATGCAGCCTATGCAAGATACGAACACAAGAAGCATTCTGTATTCAGGAATTTTGGTACAGCAATGAATGAGTGGATGGCTCATGTAATGATAGGTAAGCCCAAGGATTTGTATGTATCAAGCTATTTTGCAGTAAGAAGATTTGTTGTAGATGAGATGTGCAAATACAAGGGTTCATATCCTTATGTTATAGGGCTCGTACTTCGTACCACAAGAAATATTGTCAATGTTGATGTCAATCACAGGGCAAGAGAAGTTGGAAGTAGCGGCTATACATTTGGAAAGCTTATAAAGCTGTGGATGAACGGCTTTACAGCTTTTTCAATACTGCCTCTCAGGGTTGCTACCATGTCAGGATGTATATTTGCATGTATTGGATTTATATATGGTATCTTTACTATTATCAAGAAATTTGTACTTGGAGATCAGCTTGATATCCTTCCTCTTGGTTTTAGTGCGCTTATGTCAGTGCTTGTATTTATGGGCGGTATGCTTATGCTTATGGTTGGCCTTGCAGGTGAATATATAGGAAGATCATATATATCTTTAAATGATGATCCTCAGTACGTTGTAAGGGATGAGATTGATACCAAGACAGAAGATGATAAGGATGATAATTAATGGTTAGAAACAGAGTTTTAGGATATATATTTGGTATATTATTCAGCGCAGCTATGGTTTCAGGTTATCAGCTTGAAACCTATGATCACCTGACACTTACTTCAGTATCCGGAATCCTTGTATTCATAGGATTATCTATTGTCATAGGTACACTTGCTCCTTTTGGATGGAAATTTCTTGATAGCAGACTTTATATAAAAGATGATGTTAAGAAGACAAGTAAGTCAGGAAACTTTGTAGCAAGGATATCATCATATTTTGATGAAGCAGCTGATAAGAAATACTGGCTTACTATCTGGATCATACTGATACTTCTTCAGATTCCTGTAATACTTGCAGAGTATCCGGGATTTTTTTGCTATGATGCGCAGGATGAGCTCAACCAGGTTCTTACAAGGAACTTTTCAACCCATCATCCATTAGTACATGTCCTTTTACTTGGTGGTAATATTGCTTTTGTGCATAAGCTTACAGGTTCATGGAACGCCGGAATATGCTTCCATCTTACTGTTCAGATGTTGTTTATGACAGGCGTATTTGCTTATGCTCTTACATATCTTAGAAGTAGCATAACAGTTAAGCTTGAAGATAATAATAAGACAGTATATAAAGGAAAAAAAATAATCAGAGTTATCTCAGTCCTTTTTTTTGGAATGTTCCCTACAATTGTTATGTATACTTTGTGCTCTACCAAGGACGGACTATTCTCTACTTTCCTTCTGCTTCTAGTTATAGAGCTTATGAAGCTTTTGAAGGATACAGAGAACTTCTTTAAATTCAAAAGACACATTTTCCTTTTGATCATTTCTGCTATGATGATGAGCCTTCTTCGTCATAACGGTTTTTATGCTTATATAGTATTTATTCCTTTTGGACTCTTTGCTTTAAGGAAATATTTTAAGAAGGTACTTATCCTTTTTATTATTCCTGTGATCTTATCAGTTGTTATAGAAAGCGGTCTTACAGCTTTTCTTAATGCAGATTCAAGCGAGCATCAGGAGATGATCACTGTATCAATCATGCAGCTTGCAAGGACCTGGCGCTATAGCCCTGAAGACTTTTCTGAAGAAGATAAGGAAGTACTCTTGTCATTCTTATCAGAAAGAGCACTTGGAACTTATGAGATCCGTGCAGCGGATTATATGAAGTCATTTTTTAATAATGCAGAATATGATGTTAACTCATCTGCATACTGGAAGCTTTGGGCCAAGATGATGGTAAGTCATCCTATGACATATCTTAATGCCTGGTTTCTTACCTGCTATCCTTACTGGTATCCTTTTGCTGTAATCAATCCGTATAGAGGGCATCAGATGCCCCATTTTACTTATGAAGACAGCAGCTATTTCGAATATGAGGTTGAGCCTCCGGGAGAGAGGCAGACACTTGCATTTGGCTTTATAGATAAGCTTTATTACAAGATGTCACTTACTCCATTCCAGCAGACTACGCCTGTTGTATCACTTCTTTTTTCAATGGGATTTTATTTCTGGGTATGGATGTACTTTGCCTTTTATACTTTAACAAGAAGAAAGCTTATAGTATGCCTTCCTCTTATGCCTGTATTTCTTACCTGGCTTACACTTATGCTTGGACCGGTAAGTCTTATAAGATACATGCTTATTTTGTGGTATATTACGCCTCTTATGCCGGTATTTTTCAGGCATCTTATTATGATGGAAAAGGGAAACGGGGACAATAATGAACAGAGAAGTTAAGAAATTTCATGCATTTGCTTTTGCCATAATAGCAGTCACACTTGCTGTGATAATATCAATATTTCCGCTTAGAATATGGAATCTTGTACAGACAGAAGTTGGCGGCGGAGAAGAGAATGGTTATACACAGGGAGTAGATTCTACCCATGATGCAATACAGGACTTTGTAGCCCAGTATGACAGGATTGATTCCTTGTCAGTATATGTAAATGAACTTACAAAAGGCCGCTATATGCACATTACTTTCTGGGATGTAGATAACTGGAAAGTAATGTATGAAGAGACTATAGATCTTGGAGAAGAAGAACTCCCAGGATATGTAGATATACCCCTTGGACTTGATCTTGAAGTAGGAACCAATTACAGGGTTATATTTACTGTATGGCATGCTACCTATGTACTTGGAACAGAGAGCGTTGAAGGAAGCACCAATCCTGCTATAGGAACGTTCTACTATCAGGATACCGTTGTAGAAGGAAGTCATCTTCTTGCAAAATACAACTATAAGGTGCCGATCTCCAGGGTTATGAGTCTGTCTCTTATTGTCATGGTATTCATGATAGGATGTGCTCGTGTAGGTGTTACCAGATCTTTATGCCGGGAAGCTAAGGATAAGTACATTACTATTTACAAGGCATGTCAGTATATCCTTAATCCTGTTGCCATAGCCGTATATGCAGTACTTGCCATAATGGTATTTCCTCTTAAAATATTTGATGACAGGGGAAGTGATATATTCTTTTACGAGCTTGGACTACTTATAGCTTTTATTGCAGCGCTTTATGCCATCAATCATAAGAGAAATGATGCTATAAAAGCTTCTTTGGTAACTGACGCAAGCTTTTCATCATTAAGCATATATGAGAAAGTAATGTCAGCTGTCCAGATGGCCCTTATAGCACTTGCGCTTGTATATTCAGCCCAGTACATGAATGACCTGTATGATATATATCACAGCATATCTGAGCGCCAGATGGTACTGTGCCTTCTTCTTATAACAGTATGTTTTCAGTCCAAAAAGGAACTTGTCAGCATTCAGAATATAGTCATTACTATAGCAGGAATTATAGGGGGATATGTTTATTATGGTCAGAATATGCTCCCTGTTACAGAGAAGGAGTATGATCTTCATAATCTTATATTAAAGCTTGGAATAGCTATTGCTGTAGTATGCGTTATCCTTGTGGCGGATTTTATAAGATATCTGATCAGGTTATTACTTAAGAAGGTTTCAGGAGTATCTACATCTATTACCCTTTATGGAGTATTTGTAATAGCATTTTTTGTATGTCTTATAGTTCTTAGAAATACAAGATGGTGGGGCGTTGTGCTTGCACTTGTATTTGCGGCTATGTATATCCGCATGAATATGGCAGATAGAAGTGCCAAGTGGAACATTATAGCAACAGGCGGACTTATCCTTAATATCGTATATACAATAGGGTACTGCCTCCTTTTCAGATACTTCACAGGCTTTGTAATGGGAAGATATTCCATGCAGTTCCATACTGTAACTGTTACTGCTGAGTATCTTACTATAATGCAGGTTATGGCAGCAGCCCTTCTTATAGCAAAGGTAGCATCTGCAAGTAAGATTAAAGGATTTAAAGATTTTATTTCCTGTATATGGAAAGAGATGTTCTTCTTTGGTGTGATATCAGCATATATGATATTCACTCTTTCAAGGACAGGATATCTTGCTGCTGCAGTTACAATAATACTTCTTATCGTAATGGTAGTAGTAAGGGAAGGAAAAGATGCCATGGGCATCCTTGCAAAAAGTCTTGGAGCCTTGATTGTGGCAGTTATCATAGCATTTCCTATGACATTTACACTTCAAAGAATTGTCCCTGTACTTGTAGGTCATCCATACTTTTATGAAGTTGAGGATGCTGCTCCAAGTACAAGAGGTGGCAAAGATCTTGATGATTATAAGTACATGTCAATTGAGCGTTTCTATTCACTCTTTAGGCAGAAGATCCTTGGAGTAAGTGCTACAGAGTACGATTTCATCGAAGACCCATATAACTATGATGAAAATGGTAATTATATATATGATGAAGATGGTAATCTTATAAGCGAAGAGATTTCATCAATTAAAGCTTCAGATTCTTACGTGTATGAAGTATATGATGAAGAAGGAGCCGAAAAGCTTATAGCATCAAGCGATGATGGAATCTTTGTTGCTGAAGCTGTCGAAGATGAAGAGTCTGTTTTGGGTGATGCTGAAGCAGAAGCCAATTCTGATAGTGAAGTTATCACAGAAAGCGATAATACTGAAGAAAGCTCTGATAGCGAGGATATACCAGAAGACGATAATGCAGATGAATCTTCTGAAGAGAGTGATTCAGATAGCGACTATAGTAATGGCCGAATTGATATCTGGAAAGCTTATCTCAAAGAGCTTAATATGACAGGCCATAATGAGATGGGAGCTACTGCAGAAGATGGCGAAGTACTCGCTCATGCTCATAATGTATATATCCAGGTAGCTTATGACCACGGAATACCTGTAGGTATACTATTTGGACTTTTGATAGTGGCAGGTATAGCCTTTAGTGGTGTATACTATTTCAGAAACAAAGAATTATTTGGAGCTGCTGTTCCATTTGCAGTTATCACAGGATTTGCAATTGCAGGACTTACAGAGTGGAATTTCCAGCTGTGCAATCCTATGACAGTTGCTCTTATGCTTTGTCTTCCTGCTATAATGTTTAAGGCAAGAAAAGAAAAGTAAGAAGATATAAAATGATCAAGATAACCCACCACGTTTAGGTGGTGGGAATATATTGAATTTACAAGAATGAGGTTGTGACTCATGGGTGATAAGAATAGAAAGCCAGGCTTTAATGCTGCTAAGTTCTACAGAAGACTGGTCTTAATTATATATGACATTATTAGTATTATAGTTGCCAGTTATCTGGCAGTTTTAATGAGGTACGACTTTAATGTTTCAAGTGTACCTGATCACTTCATGACGCCTATTAATGAATTCCTTGTATTTAATATAATAATTACTTTAGCCATATTTGCTGCATTCAGGTTATACGACAGCTTGTGGGCATTTGCAGGTGAGATGGAACTTCAAAACCTTGTTGTGTCCTGTACTATATCAGGTGTAATTAATGCAATAGGACTTCAGTTCTTCAAGATTGAGAAACAGCCTGTTCCTCAGAGCTACTATTTCCTGTACACATTCTTCCTTATAACTTTTATCTTTGTAAGCAGGTTCTCATACAGATTCATAAGATCCCAGAAGCATAAGCGTGAAAAGGGTCATGATGCAGCTTCTGTAATGGTAATAGGAGCAGGAGAAGCTGCTAATGTTATCATCAAGGAGATAGTTAACAGCCTCTATCTTACGATGAGAGTTAAGTGCATCATAGACGATGACCCCAATAAATGGGGAAGATTTATCCAGGGTGTACGCGTAGTTGGCGGAAGAGATAAGATCAAGGAATGTGCCGACCTTTATGAGATCGATCAGATAATCCTTGCCATTCCTTCTGCACCAAGGAAAGAGATCAGTAAGATCCTTGAAATCTGTAAGGAGACTAACTGTGAACTAAAGACTCTCCCTGGTGTATATCAGCTTGTTAACGGAGATGTTAATGTATCAAGACTTCATAATGTTGAGATCGAAGACCTTCTAGGAAGAGATCCTGTCAGTGTTGATATAGATTCTATCCTTGGTTATGTAAAGGGTAAGGTTGTATGTGTAACAGGTGGCGGAGGATCAATAGGAAGTGAGCTTTGCAGACAGATAGCAGGCCACGGCCCTAAGCAGCTTCTTATAGTAGATATATATGAGAACAATGCCTATGATATTCAACAGGAACTTAAGAACAAGTATCCTGATCTTGATCTTCAGGTTCTTATAGCATCTGTTCGTAATACAAGCAGAGTTAACTGGATATTTGAACATTACAAGCCTCAGATAGTATATCATGCAGCAGCTCATAAGCATGTTCCTCTTATGGAAGACAGTCCTAATGAAGCTATCAAGAACAATGTATTTGGTACATTTAAGACTGCTATGGCAGCAGCTCAAAATGGTGCTGAGAAGTTCGTAATGATATCTACAGATAAGGCTGTTAATCCTACTAATATCATGGGTGCCAGCAAGCGTATCTGTGAGATGATCATTCAGACCTTTAATAAGCATTATGATACAGAATTCGTAGCAGTAAGATTTGGTAACGTACTTGGATCTAATGGAAGCGTTATACCTCTTTTCAAAAAGCAGATTGC
>NZ_JAILQF010000118.1 GCF_024699075.1 Butyrivibrio sp. | reverse complement strand
GATAAAATCCAGCTGGATAGTGAATCTGAAAGCCTGTATGAGGGATTCTTAAATGGAGATGTTGAAGCTGAATATGTTTCAGATGGGGATATAACCAGAGCTTTATGCTTAGCAGAAGTGCTTACAGATGGAGAGAGCTATACATTAACAGAGATTGAAGAAAAAGTGTGTGACGGATGTGAGTATGCTGAAGATTGGATATATGAAAATAATATATGTGAAGAATATATCGATCTTGGGCTGGATGGAACGTATGAATTAAAGACAGATATTGGTGCGGCAGCTTTTAATTTAATATTGGTTGTAAAAAATGTTGATTGAGCTGCACTTGAGGCGGAAGGAAAGAATGCTATAATGATGGATGAATTACAGATACTTCAGGATGAGAAGCGTCAGGAAATAGGTTTTGACGACAATCTATACTATTATGGTGAAGAGCTCAAACCAGACGAAGAATAAACAAGATTTTTCATATATTTTTGGATGAAGATCTTAATTATTTCAGCTAGAGGATTAGGTAATTAGAATATGAGAAAAAAGATACTATTGATATATGTTATATGCACGTTTGTTATGACTGGATGCAGACTGACAACACCTGGGGCGGATGATTCAAGCCAAGATAACAGCCTTAGTATGGATGAAACAAGTTCGTCAGATACTTCTATTGAAGATAATGATGATAGTTTAGCTGATTCCAGTAATGGTTCGCTAGGGCAGGCAGATGATTTACCTTGGAAATCACCTATGGCAGATTATGTTCCAGATTCACCGTATTCAAGCTATATAAGTTTTGCTAATGGGGAAATCTCTACTTTTGAAGATAGTGAATTTTTCTCAGATTATATTTCAGGAGACTATAAGTATACTTGTTGTGATCTTAGTGGAGACGGAGTTCCTGAACTTGTATTATTGTATTCTGATGGTGAAGAAGAAAGACTTCTTACATTTGGATATGATAGAGAAGCAAACGTTTTGTTTAAGTCATTTGAGGATGGTTTTTGTTCTGAAACGGACTATATTTCTAAAAACGGTTTTGTAGTATTGAATTATTACAAAGACATATCAGGTGAATATTATCTGGGCAAGACAGATGATGATTCCTATACGCAATTTATTCAAGTCAGATTGGCCCAAAAAGGTACGAATGATTATGGAAATGATTACATAACTTGGGAAAAAGAAGCTGGAAATAGTGAATTTGAAGAAAGTCATAACCGTGTTTTTGAAGCAGATTACGATCATATAATGGAAATGGCAGAGGATCAGGTCACACTGTCTGATGGCAAGAATCCGGAAGATATGATTCCTTATTTGGAAGAATGCGAAGAAGAGTTTGAGGATTCTTATAAAGAATATAAGCTGTCTAAGCAGCATGGAGAGGGACTTTTTTGTAATTTTAATATTCTTGATGTTCCTGATAATGAATACGAAGATGAAGATAGTGCATATGAGGCGTTCATAAATAATGAAACATGTGTTAGATGCGAGTGTGGAATAGGCACTCTTGATGCAAATTTTCCCTATATCTATGGTGATAAGTTCACTTTATCCAATTGGTATAATCCGGAAGAATCCGAAACTATGGAAAAAAGTTACATTGATTGCGGAAGTGATGGAACCAAGGAACTGGTGATAGAAATTGCTCCAGAAGCTATGGAACCTAATACTATATATGTCATAAGTTTTTATGAAGGTCATTTGTATCTGAAATTTGTTGTTGATTCTTGGTCTCGATCAAGTAAAGAAATAGGAGAAGACGGATATATTAACTCTTATGGAAGTTCAAGTGCATGGAATTATTCACATGATGAGGCTGTTTTGGATTCAAATGTTATTTACCATGAGATATATGATTTGGTGGTAGTAACAGCGGAAGGCAACAAAGAATATTTCCCTGAGGCATTCGAAATATCTGGTGCTGGAGAAGGTTCGACAATATATATCTATGAGATAGATGGCAAAGAATATTATGTTCCTTATGGTTGGGATGAACCAGCGGATGAAGAAGATTACACTGATTTCATGAACGCATGTATTGAGTGCGGAATATCTTTTTCCACACAAGAAGAGGTGGATGCCTTGATTGAGGAGAAAAAGGCGGAGTACGGTTTCTGATTAATGGCTTAATATCATCCACTAATGGCAGGGGGGATTTAGTGTAACCCCTGCCATTACTTGAGGTGTATGAAGAGGAAAATGGAGAATAAAGATCGATGCGAAATATTAAGAAAAGAAAGCGTTACATTACTATTATTCTATTATCTTTTCTGACAATAGTATCAGGATGTAACAAGGTCAATGATTCTAATAAAGACATTGATGAGAACGCTAGAACCGGTTCAAGTGATACAAATGTTAGCAATAGTGCGACTGATGCAAACGCCAGTAATGGTGCTAGTGATGATGCTCAAACAATTGTAGATGATACTGCTATAAATGGTGAAAATGATGCAACTGAGACGGCTTCTAAAGAGTCGACTGCGGATCAATATAAGAAATACAAAGAGTATATTTCACCTAAGAAAAAGGAAGAAATACATCTGGATAGTGAATCGGAAAGTCTGTATGAAGGATTCTTGTATGGAGATATTAAAGCTGAGTATGTTTTAGATGGAGATATAACCAGAGCTTTATGCTTAGCAGAAGTGCTTACAGATGGAGAGAGCTATACATTAACAGAGATTGAAGAAAAATTGTGTGACGGATGTGAGTATGCTGAAGATTGGATATATGAAAATAATATATGTGAAGAATATATCGATCTTGGGCTGGATGGAACGTATGAATTAAAGACAGATATTGGTGCGGCCGCTTTTAATTTAACATTGGTTGTAAAAAATGTTGATGGACATCTAAAGATATGTTTTGCAGGAGATTCATGGGATAGCAGTTTTATCACCGTGTTATTTACGGGGGGAGTTTCCTTGTTTAATAGAGAAAGTAATACTATTCACTCTGCTGAACAGGGATTTTTAGATGAAAATGGTAATTACAAGTTTTGGAACAGGTCAAAAGAAGAAGGATTTCATATAGGCGAAACGGGTGATCTTTACTACAATGATCAGTTTATTGGTTCAGGAATAGGATTATATGTAATCGAAATAAGTTTTGATACAGAAGCAGTAGAACCGTACTACTATGTATATATTGTTGATATAGATAATAATACCTTGGAAGAAGAGAATTCTAATCCTCAAGATCCTTATAATCTGGCGAGAGCTGCACTTGAGGCGGAAGGAAAAAATGCTATAACGATGGATGAATTACAGATACTTCAGGATGAGAAACGTCAGGAAATAGGTTTTGATGACAAACTGTACTATTATGGTGAAGAGCTCAAACCAGACGAAGAATAAAAAAGAAAGAACTGGTAAATTGATGTGTTTATCAGTTCTTTCTGCTAGAGAAAGTAAACTTATGAAAAGACTTATTACATATATTTTTGTGCTGGGGATAACTATAACTGCTTGTGAAAGCAAAGATATAGATTTTTCCAATAATGAAATAGCAGAAGATAGCAATAATATCAAATCAATAGATTTAGATACAAAAGATAATGTATTTTCAAAGGCTATTAGCGAAGATCTGGCGGAGGGATGCAACAGAGCAAGCTTTATTGTGGATCTGGATGTTGATGGTAATAATGAAGCTTTTGTCGTTGAAGGTTACGAAGATGATCCTGGGATTCCAGACTATGATGATTCTTTGAAATATTGGTATGTGAATAGGATTTATTTTGTAGACGAAGAATGCAATACTACTTTGTTGGAAGATTTTGAAGACAGCTATATAGCAACATCTCAAGACCTTCTTGAGCGCAATTCGCAAAGCTTTATAAGCATAAATGGGTATATCGGCGTTGATGGAATTGGGTGCGTGTATTCTGTTTCTGAAGATTGCATCAAGAATTGTACTCCGAAGCTCAATAAATATGGACAGAAGAAGTTTATAAGCGATACTGAAATTGTTTGGTACGAAGAGGCCTATAGATCCTTTTTTGACTATGAAGAAGGAAGCGCTCTTTCGGACTTGAACGGAAGCGGAAGATGCAAATTGCCATATCATATGTATTTACGTGATGGTGAGTTTTATTTATATGATGCAAAAGAAGTAACTATTGATGAAGTAAAAGAAAAAGCTCCAATAGATATTCCAGAAGAAATAGATATATCTACAGCTCAGTTTATCCTTAGGGACAATAATGAGCTGGACATAAACTATTATGAAAAAGACAAATTTGGCTATGAATTCCATTGTGCTATTTATTTTTTATCAGAGGATAAAAGCGCATGGTATCTGAAAGAAACAATTCCGGGATATATGGATGTGAATCTAAATGAGAATAACTGGTCAGTATTGAATGAAGATTCGGCTGCGGCTGATGTAGATGCAGATGGAGGAAATTGTGAAGATAAGCTTCCTTACCAGCAATTAGTCGAGTCTCTTGGAATTTGTAAGTATGAGTATCCCAGCGAATTTAATATTGATAGGAATTTAGAAAGTCTCCTTGAAAATATGACCATATACTATAGCAATTATTCCTCTGAGGATGATTTTTCTATGGACGTAGAAAAATCGTTTATAAGAAATTTCTGTCAAAACTCCTGGTTCTGCTATGACTATATTTTTGACAGTTTAAGCACAAGTGATGGGCTTATCAATAAGCAACAGATAGAATATATCCAATATTCTTTTTCCGGACAATATCGTGAATTTCAAAGTATTAGTGATGATTATGTGGTAGATGTAAATGACTGTTCAAGTGGCTTTGTATATGCGGAATTACAATCTTATGAGGTTGTTTCAGATGGCGAAGAAATAGTCTTAAAGGCAAATTTTAATATATCAGATAATAGTTCCAAAGAAGCAGTAATAACACTAATAAAAAATGAATATAGTTGTTTTGATGGATATAGCGTTAAAACATTTCAAGTTTCATAGTGGGGATTGTTTATAGAAACTAGTAAAAGGTAGTAAAAAAGAACAATGAGAAAAAAGATACTGTTGATATTTGTTATTTGCACATTTGTTATGACTGGATGCAGACTGACAACACCTGGGGCGGATGATTCAAGCCATGATAACAGCCTTAGTATGGATGAAACGAGTTTGTCAGATACTTCTATTGAAGATAATGATGATAGTTCAGCTGATGCCAGTAATAGTTTGATAGGGCCAGCAGACGATTTACCTTGGGAATCACCTATGGCAGATTATGTTCCGGATTCACCGTATTCAAGTTATATCAGCTTTGTTAGTGGAAAAGTAATTACTAAATGGGATGATGAATATTTCTCTGATTATGTAACAGGAAAATATAAATATGCATGT
>NZ_JAILQF010000114.1 GCF_024699075.1 Butyrivibrio sp. | reverse complement strand
ACGAAGCTAAGGCGCCTTGTGCTTTTATCTCTGAAAGTGATCACTGATTTCAGATTGATAATAAATGCAGCTGGCTGACATTTTAAAGTCCCTTTAGCTTTGCGTCACAGATTTTCATCTGCTTTGCCTTTGATTGTTTTTTGTTATTTCGTTGATTTCCAAAACGAAATTATAATTATTTGATAATCTTATTACAATATGTATAATTGACAAAGTGAAACATGTTTTGAACAATTCGTTTGGAAAAAATATATAAAAGCGTGATAAAGCCTTCGCTTTTTAGGATATTTTTAGGTTACTGTGCTTTCTTGGCAAATGCATTTTGAAGCAAAAAGCGAAGCGTTTGCGAGTTTAACTGGCATATAAATATAGGACTTTTGGTAGCAGATGGCAAAGCTATTATGAACAAGAATCATGCTATAATATGGCGTGAGAGTTTAGCTGTTTTGAAAGTAATAATAAAGAAATTGAGGCTTTGACAGATGATGCCATTGCCTGCCTTTTGATAAAGGCTTTTTTAATGATAAGTAGTATTAGCTTGTGAAAATATCCAGGAAACTGGGAGAAAGGATTAATCCAATCACTATTTGATTCTGATTGGATTACATGTAAAAGTGGAATTTAAAAATATACCTACCCCTTCTTATATAATTGATGAAAAGAAGTTAAAAGAAAATCTTGAAATACTAAAGAATGTAAGTATAAAAGCAGGCTGCAAGATTCTTCTTGCTCAGAAAGCCTTCTCTGCATTCTGTGAATATCCTCTTATTGGTAAATATCTTGCAGGTGCTACTGCAAGTGGTCTGTTTGAGGCAAAGCTTGGATATGAAGAAATGGGACTTGAAAATCACGTCTTCTCACCGGCATATAAAGAAGATGAGATAGAAGAGATTGCAAGAATATGCGATCACGTGATTTTCAACTCTTTTGCCCAGCTAAGTAAATATGGAAAGATCGTAGCTGATATTCATCAAGATCAGAATGATAAATCTGGAAGAACAGAAGGTGCAACTGATAGTAAAGAAAGCACTAATGAGACTTCGAATCCAGGAATCGGCCTTCGCATAAATCCGGAGTGTTCCACGCAGGAAGATGCTATCTACGATCCCTGCGCACCCGGATCAAGACTGGGGATAACCTTATCTTCATTTGAAAAAGGCTTATCAGATTATAGTGATGTATTTAACTATGTTGACGGTCTCCACTTCCATACTCTTTGCGAGCAAAATAGTGATGATCTTGAAACAACTTTAAAAGCTGTGGAAGAAAAGTTTGGTAAATATCTATCACTCCCCCAGATCAAATGGCTCAATATGGGCGGTGGTCACCATATCACCCGTGCAGACTATGATAGAGAAAAGCTAGTAAGTTGTATCAAAAATATAAAAGAAAAATACAATGTAGAAGTATATCTCGAACCCGGCGAAGCCATCGCCCTGAATGCCGGATATCTTGTAACTCAGGTTCTTGATATTGTAGACAACGATCTTAAGATACTGGTACTAGATGCATCAGCAGCATGTCATATGCCTGATGTTCTGGAGATGCCATATCGTCCGCCGCTTAGAGATTCAGGTGAGGCTTCTGAAAAGAAGTACACCTACAGGCTCTCTTCCTGCACCTGCCTTGCAGGGGATATTATAGGCGATTATTCTTTTGACAAAGAGATCAAGATAGGAGACAGGCTGGTATTTGAAGATATGGCTATCTACTCCATGGTCAAGAATAACACCTTCAATGGAATGTGCCTTCCATCAATATATGCCATGGATGGAACAGGTGATGTAAGACTTATTAAGAAGTTCGGCTATGAAGACTTTAAGATGAGATTGTCCTGATAACATAATAACTTATTATATGTTTGAAGATTGCTGGAGTTTTTGTATAAACGTAGCAATCTTCAAACATGCATAAAAAAACTAATAATACTTGGAGTTTGTTATGAAGAAATTAGAGCTTAAACAGTTTGACCTTGAGCAGATTGCAGACAGCGGTCAGTGCTTTAGGTGGACCAGAATTATGGAAAATGAGACAGGTGGTGCCACATCTGATATAGAATCCGGAAAGATTAAATATAGGATAATAGCATTTGGCAAGATCCTAAATATAGAGCAGGATATGACATCTGGCCTTGTCACTATGGACTGCAGTGATGCAGACTTTGATAATATCTGGAAAGATTATTTTGATCTTGATACAGATTATGGCAAGATAATAGATCGGATTCCGGAAGATGACAGCTATTTAAAACGTGCTGCCAGTGCATGCGATGGAATTCGTATTATAAGACAGGATCCTTGGGAGACCCTTATTACTTTCATCATATCTCAGAGGAAAAACATACCTGCCATAAAAGCATCTGTTGAGAAAATCTGTAAGGCAGCAGGAAGTGTAATAGGAGAAGCTGATGGAGAGAAGTTATACGCTTTCCCTACACCAGAGCAGCTTTCATCTTTATCTATGGATGACTTAAATGCCTGCAGTCTTGGCTACCGCGCCCAGTACATATATAAAGCAGCTCGCGCCGCTTTTGACGGAGCTGTTGATCTTGATAAGTGGAAGAGCCTTGGCGATGAAGAGCTTTTTGATAACCTTTGCTCTTTGTATGGAGTCGGCAAGAAGGTTGCAAATTGCACCATGCTCTTTGGCTTCTATAGACTTGATTCATTTCCAATCGATGTATGGATGAACAAGATACAGGATAAATATTATCCGGAAGGCTTTCCTATAGAAGCATACCGCCCTTACGGAGGAGTCATGCAGCAGTATATGTTTGCATATGAAAGAAGCATTGATTTCTGAGTCAAAATGTAATTGCAGGATTTACGGAGAATTGCATCAAAGGAGAATTGACTCAAATGAAAGTTTTTGTATTAGTACTTAAAAACCTTTTAAAGGAGTATCGTAAGCAGGTTTTTAAATGTGTATGTGTTATGGCTGCAATGTCAGTGATTCAGCTTGTTATTCCACTGTCGATGAAGAA
>NZ_JAILQF010000088.1 GCF_024699075.1 Butyrivibrio sp. | reverse complement strand
TCCTGCTGCTCCACCAGAACTGGTCAAACCATATCCTGTTCCTCCGGAAAGGATATAAGTTGTCATTAAAGCCATATAAATAGATATAATAAGTTCGAGAAATACTGAATAGAAAGCAATATTTCCTGGGACATTCTTTTTAATAAGATCAATAGCATATGTACCAAGTCCAAGCATCAAAGATAACCCAATCATTATCGCATACATATATATTCACCCCATTTCAAGACAACCAACACAATCACTCTCACATGATCTTAGTGCAAACTCGCAGGAAATCAACAAAATTATGAAAAGCGCAACAATTATTATAATCTCTATTATAAATGTATTAACAAGAACCTTAGCAAATTTGTTCTTTGGAAAAGTGACCCTTACAACTATAGCTAATACAAGTCCCACAACAAAGAGCATTCCCGCTATAGGGACAATGCTTTTGTCATAGGGAGCTGTAACTATTGATTCAAGCCAGCTTGAATTAAATAATGTCAAATGTCCTAAAATCCAGCAAATTAACGCTGTCCAGCATAGAATTTTTACTTTTTTATCATCTTTATACTTATTATTTTCGGGATTTTCACGATCGTAAACAAAAGTTTTTTCTTCGTCTTTACCTTTTAGATTGTTACTCATCTTATCTCACCTTTCCATATTAGTTCACCAAAATTAATACCTATTTATTTTATCCAATATACTGCTTATATACAATTTTTGCTTTTCTCTCAATTATCTATAATGCTATAAAAACCATTTATAAATCAAAAAAACAGGTTAGAAATAAAAACTTCTAACCTGTTTCAAAATTAAAGTCTCATATATTCCTTTATCTATTTTTTTATTTTTAAACTTACATTCACCAATCACTGCTGTATTTTCTATTGAAGAAATACCTTCAAAACGCTTTGTAATTTCTTAATTTACGAATTTTCTTCGGGTTCAAATCTCTTCTCGCGACAAAAAATCCAATCCTTACGGATTGGATTCTTTAGTAGCGAGAGGGGGATTCGATCTACGCTCCGCTTCGGTCGGCGCAAAGCCGACGTCCCCCGGACGTCGTGCGCCCTCTCCACCGCGGGAACCCGCGGTATCTTCAGGTTCGAATCTCTTCTCGCAACAAAAAATCCAATCCTTACGGATTGGATTCTTTAGTAGCGAGAGGGGGATTCGAACCCTCGACACCGCGGGTATGAACCGCGTGCTCTAGCCAACTGAGCTATCTCGCCACATCTATTCTATTGTGTCTCTGTGAAGCGGTGTCGCTCACAGCCGACTTAGATAATATAACCCGAAACGAAGTTAATGTCAACACATTTTTTCAAATTTTTTTATAGTACATTTGCGTCCGCTATTGTGATAACGCGGCATTGAAAGATCACATGCTATAAAATACCTATGCGACCCTATGCTCAAGCCACTTACCACTCTTAAATCTGATCGCAAAGAATACACCTCTTACGAACCAGTCAGAGAACATTCCACACCATACTGATACAGGTGATACAAATCCTACTACGTATACAAGAAACAGTGTTACACCAACTCTTACAAGCCACATACTTATAACAGAGAGTATCATAGAGAAGCGAACGTCTCCTGCTGCTCTCATGCCGTAAGCCGGAAGGAATGATGGAACCCAGAACAAAGGCTTAACTATGGTAATAAGGCCGCACATGTACATGCAAAGCCTAGCACTTGCCTCATTCATTCCGCCAAGGCTTGTTATAGGACCTCTTATAGCAAATACAAACAGACAGCTTGCTATGATAGCAATTTCAGCCCAGATAGCGAGCTTCTTGATATAATATCTGGCTTCATCTTTTCTTCCTGCGCCAAGGCTCTGTCCTACAACTGTCATAAGACCGATTCCAACTCCGCAGGCAGCAACGCCGTTAACATTCTCCATGATGTTGGTCATAGCCTGAGCTGTGATAGCTATAGTGCCCATTGTCGAAACGGTAGACTGGATAACAAGCTTACCAAACTGGAACATGGAATTTTCTATTCCGTTAGGTATTCCGAGCGCCAGAACTCTTTTTATAAGGTATGCGTCAGGTCTTATAGTCTTATAATCCCTGATGCTGATCATCTGATTCTTGTTATGAAGATATGCAAATACCACGATAGCAGACAGCCATCTTGAAAGAAACGTAGAAAGTGCCGCCCCTGCAACCCCAAGTCCGAATACATAAATGAAAATAGCATTTCCTGCGATATTTATAAAATTACATACTATGGATATAGCAAGCGGACGCTTTGTATTGCCCTGAGCCCTGTATATGGCTGAACCTGCGTTATATAATGCTATTCCGGGAAAAGACAATATGGTAATAAAGAAATATACCTGTGCCTCAGCCATAAGTGCTTCTTCAACCTTGCCAAATACTGCATTAAGAATACCATTTCTTAATAAAAGGCACACAATAGTTATTGATACCGAAAGCACAAGAGCTGAAAGCGATACCTGTCTTGCAGCTTTTTCAGCCTTATCTGTCTTCTTTTGTCCGATAAAATTAGAACATACTACAACACCACCTGTAGCAAGGGCAGCAAATGCCTGGTTTACAAGGATGTTAATGGAGTCTACAAGCTGAACTGCTCCAAGCGAATAGTCATTGACATTACTTACCATCATGGAATCAGCAAGTCCCATAAGAGATGTCAAAAACTGCTCTGCAATTACGGGAATGACAAGTAATAACAGATCATGATTTGAAAAAATATGACCGCTATTATTATTGGATGAACTCATAACTTTATTTTTCAAAAGTAACACACTTTCTGGAAGCAAATGACGATGACATGTTCTGAAATTCGTTTAATAAGTTTTTAGCAGTAAAGCAGGTTCCGTGGACACTCCCCAGAACCTGCTTATAAGTCATCATTGATTATATTACATAAAGGTCAAATCTTTTCTGACCAAACACTATTACAGCTATAAAATTACATTCTCTCAGGTGCATCAAATCCAAGAAGATCGATACCTGTTTCCATAACCTTTAATGTATTGTAAAGAAGAGCTATATAACTTTCCTTTTTAGCTTCATCTTCTTCTGCAAGAATTCTTGTCTCATGGTAGAAGCTGTTAAATGCATTAGAAAGGCCGTATATATATGCACATATTCTGTTAGGCATAAGCTCTTTGGCAGCGCTTTCTACTGCTTCTGCAAAGCCTGCAAGTGCAAGGCAAAGTGCCTTTTCATTATCAGATCCTGATACAGCAAGGCGGGCATCCTTAGCCTTCTTGCCTGACTGCTCTTCGTACTTTGCAAGGATAGACTTGATACGAACAATAGTATAAAGAAGGTATGGACCTGTATCTCCTTCAAATGAAGTAAACTTGTCTATATC
>NZ_JAILQF010000046.1 GCF_024699075.1 Butyrivibrio sp. | reverse complement strand
AATATAGAGCAGGATATGACATCTGGCATTGTCACCATGGATTGCAGTGATGCAGACTTTGATAATATCTGGAAAGATTATTTTGATCTTGATACAGATTATGGCAAGATAATAGATCGGATTCCGGAAGATGACAGTTATTTAAAACGTGCTGCCAGTGCATGCGATGGAATCCGTATTATAAGACAGGATCCTTGGGAGACCCTTATTACTTTCATCATATCTCAGAGGAAAAATATACCTGCCATAAAAGCATCTGTTGAGAAAATCTGTAAGGCAGCAGGAAGTGTAATAGGAGAAGCCGATGGAGAGAAGCTATACGCTTTCCCTACACCAAAGCAGCTTTCATCTTTATCTATGGATGACTTAAATGCCTGCAGCCTTGGCTACCGCGCCCAGTACATATATAAAGCAGCTCGCGCCGCTTTTGACAAAGTAGTTGATCTTGATAAGTGGAAGAGCCTTGGCGATGAAGAGCTTTTTGACAAACTGTGCTCATTGTACGGAGTTGGCAAGAAGGTTGCAAACTGCACCATGCTCTTTGGCTTCTACAGACTTGACTCATTTCCAATCGATGTGTGGATGAACAAGATACAGGATAATTATTATCCGGAAGGCTTTCCTATAGAAGCATACCGCCCTTACGGAGGAGTCATGCAGCAGTATATGTTTGCATACGAAAGAAGCATTGATTTCTGAGTCAAAATGTAATTGCAGGATTTACGGAGAATTGGTTAATGGAGAATTGACTCAAATGAAAGTTTTTGTATTAGTACTTAAAAACCTTTTAAAGGAGTATCGTAAGCAGGTTTTTAAATGTGTATGTGTTATGGCTGCAATGTCAGTGATTCAGCTTGTTATTCCACTGTCGATGAAGAAATTAGTAGCAGCAATAGAGGCGGATCCAAGACTATCTGTTTATTTTATAAGTATATTTTTGTATATGTTATTATGGGCTGTTTATAATTTTATAAATGTTAAGTGGTACAAAAATATTGATATTCTAGGTGAAGGCGCTCTTTCGTTTGTTAGAGAAAAGATGTATCACAAGATATGGAATTGCAATTATCAAAAGTTCTATAACTATGGAATAAATAAACTAAAGAATTTATTCTTCACGGATGTAATCAATGTATATGCAAATGTAATAATGTATTCTCTTAATATATTTGCAGAGAGCGTTATGATTCTTATACTACTGGTGGCATCTGCAATTATAGATCTTTCTATGACAATTGTATTAACTATTACGGTTATACTTGGATTTGGGATAGCATATTATACTAAGCCCAAAGTTGTTGAATGCTCTAAAAGTGTTAATGCAGCTATGAAGATTGACAATGCTACAAACAATGAATGTATAGATGCAGAAGAGCTGATCAGAGTTAATGGCCTTCAGGAATACTACATTAATAAGATGAAAAGAAGCGTCCATAACTTTATACAGGTAGCCATTCAAACGGATCAAAGAAGCATTTTTTTACAAAATTTACTAAATAATTATAATCAGATTGTTGTCCTGATCATAACAGGCGCGATCATACTCACCAGAAACGGTAATAATCCTGCATTTGTTATTTATTATATGTATCTTACAAATCTGGTTATTGATAAGAGCCAGAAGATAGAAGATAACTTGTTCAAATTTATGAAGAATATGGCATCTTTTGATAATATTGGAGATATTCTGGAACTTGAGGAAGTAACCAATGAAGGTGGCAGGGTTTTAAATGATATAAATAGCATACAGTTTGACAATGTTTCATTAGCGTATGAAGACAATAAGTATATATTCAAAAATCTGTCTTTTAAAGCAAATGCTGGTGATGCAATATTGCTAAGAGGATTTAATGGAAGTGGTAAGTCGAGTGTATTGAAGATGATTGCCGGCCTTATAAACCCATCAAAAGGTAATATAAAGTATAACGATGTCGATGTTGCAGATATCAGTAAAAGAGATCTTTATAGAAATATATGTTTTCTTTCTCAGGAAGAACTACTTCTTAATGAAAGCGTGAAAGATTATATTGAGATTATGTCACATAGGCAAGTCTCTGACAAAGAGACTGAAGATTGGATGCAGCAGGTCGGACTTGATAAGAATTTCAGAACTATTAGTGATAATGGTAAGTCCCTCTCCGGAGGAGAGAAGAAAAAGTATTTGCTCTTAAAACTATTGTCTTTACGTGATAGTGTAAGCGTGGTACTTATCGATGAGGCTGAGGCGGGACTTGATGCTGCGTCTAAAGAGATTATGCATAATATAGAAAGATGTCTGTTTGTAAACAGAGATAAGTACATAATTATTAAGATAACTCATGAAGAAATTGCGGATAAAACGCTTTATAACAAAGAAATATGTCTGACACGTTAAGGCTATGGAGAACGCATAATGATCACTCGTTATAAATTTTACGAGTGATCATTATGCGTTCTATTCATATGTACTTGCGACAATTTCAAATCGTGGAAGCAGTAAGGAGACATAGCCGTGTCCTGAGGACATGATTATTCCTCTTTTTATAAGTCTGTCGCGATATCTTGAGAAAATAGAGGATGTCATACCGGTTTTCTTGCATATTTCACTAACTTTTGTTTCATCTATTTTTATTGCAAGAACAACATATTTATCCTGCTTTGATAGAGATGACCATAGTTTTTTGTATACAAAATCATCCTGCATATCAACATCATCAATTTGAAAAATATCAGAATATTGTTTTGTTATAAAGAAATTTTTATGGAAGTCATAAGGACTGATTATTATTCGCGCAATTGTTGCGCAAAATAAAGGATTTATTTGTATAAATACATCACATGAGAATACCCAAAATCATCAACATTTGATAATGGATATTGGAATTATATAAGCCTATAATTTAAATAAATAAGCAAGAAATGTTGCGCAAAGTTGCACATGATTAGAGGTATCCATAGTGAATAATAATTTATATGAAAACAAAAGGTTTGAATATGGAGTTGATCTTGGATGGGCCAGTCAGATTGAATCGCTGGGCTATTCATGGACTGATCATGAAGGAAACGTGCAGGATATCGTAAAGCTTGTAAAAAGTATGGGAGTAACATCAGTAAGACTTCGCCTCTTTGTAAATCCTCCTCAAAATGGATTCTGGCAAAAGCCTACAGGAGATAAGTGTATGCTTGGCTTTTGTGATACAGAAAGCGTTATCTCTTTTGCCAAGAGAATCCAAAAAGAGGGGATGTCACTGATGCTTGACTTCCATTACAGTGACCTCTTTGCAGATCCACAGTTTCAGATAGTACCAAAAGATTGGGAAGATGATTCTTATGAAGATCTTTTGAAGCATGTTCATGATTACACGGTTTCAACATTAAATGCCTTTAAGAAGGAAGGCATTGACCCTTTGTACGTTCAAAATGGTAATGAGATCAATCCCGGTATACTACTTCCTTACGGAGACAGATATAAAGAGCCTTTGCATATGACAGAGCTCTTGAATACTGCATATGATGCCATTAAGGAAGTCTTCCCAACAACAGAAGTCGTGACACATCTTGCAATGGTTACTGATCTTGAAGGCTGTATGGACTTTTTTAAGACATTTTTTGATCGAGGCGGCAAGACAGATATTCTTGGTTTTTCCTACTATCCGTACTGGTATGGCAAAGTACATGATCCCGAGCTTCTTTTAGATAACATAAATAAGATGTCATCAGTTTTTGACAAAGATGTAATGATAACAGAAGTGGGCGGAGAGCAGGATGATGAAGAAAACTCATACAGGATAGTAAAAGATACTGTTAATGCCGTTAAAGGGATGGCTCAAAGGAGGGGACGAGGTGTCTACTACTGGGAGCCGGAAGCCTGCAAAGAGCTGCTTCCGGATGGCTATATGCTTTGCGCATCAGTACCTTTTGAAGACCATAAATTAAAGTTCAATAAAGCGCTTGACTCATATAAAGAATTTATTTAGAAAGGGTTTAACATGGAAGACAAATTTATTGTTAACATCATTCACAGGCCTGAGCTTATGCCTGAATATTCCGAGAAGGTAACAGGTAGCGGCAAAAAGGAGAATATCGGAAGGAAAGAGCTTAAGAGCGAATCTTTGGATATCTTCAAATTCCAGCAGGAAACAGCTCATAAGAACGGTCTTAAGACGACTATTCAGATGACCTATGCTTCACTTTTTAATGAAGAAGCAGTACAGGTTGCCAAAGAGGATCATGAAAAGTATGGAGATGAGATATCTCTTACGCTTTTAGGACTTCCTTGTCCTGAGTTCAGAGACAAATATAAGACCAAGGACTTCTGTATATGGATGTTTTCTCTGGAAGATAAGAAGTCTATTGTAGATGATGTATTTGGTAAGTTCTATGATCTGTTTGGATTCTACCCTGAATCCACAGGTTCTTATTATATGGATGCAGAGCTCATCAATTATGTCAAGAAAGCATATCCTACAGTAAAATGTGCTGTTGCAACCTGCTGGGAAGAAGGCCCTAAGGCTTACCACACAACCAATAATTCCTGGTACACCTTTATGGATGGTGGTCCATGGGCTCCATGGATTCCTTCCAAACAGAATACACATGCTCCTGCAGCTAATAAAGATGAAGATAGCGGAATTGTAGCAATTCCTCACCTTTCAAGAGATCTTATTGCCTGCTATGACGGCAATGGTTCTAACTTTGGAACGCATCCTCAGAACGTACTTCGCGGCATGATATATGATACAAAGACATGGGAATTCCCATATTTTTACAATCTTGTAGACCAGTATAGAGACCTTGCAAAGTACAATAATGGATACGCTTACAACATGATGTTCGTAGGACCTGGCTGGCTCAATAAGATGGGAAGATGGGAGCAGCCTTATGAACTTCTCAAAAAGTCCTATGAAGATGGAATGGCCTATTATGGCAAGCTCAAAAAGGAAGGCAAGCTGTGTGATATGACTATGGCAGAGTTTGCTGATTATTATAGAGAGAAGAAGGCCTATACAGAGCCTGAATGTGCCCTTTGGAGAGATATACTTTACGGATCTGACAAGCAGCTCTTCTGGTACTGTGATCCATTTATGCGAGCATGCGTCAATATGGACCAGGGTGGTGCAATTGTTGATCTTCGTAACTATGCAGCTAAGCTTAAATGGCCTGTTGGAATCGGAACAAAGCATATAACAGATGCTTCCTATCCGTTCCTTATTCAGGAAAAATATCGAGCAGGTTACTTTACACATTATGCCGGCGAAGGAACAATAAGAAGCTGCAAGTTCTCATATAATGGTGAAGAGGCAGACCTTTGTCAGTGCAGAACACACGCCCATTTTTCTCAGGACAATAATAAGAGAATACTTACCCTTGATCCTGTAGAGATAGTATTTTCTGATCTTTCCTTCAAGGTACAGAGCATAATATCTTTTACAGAAGGATCATCAGAAATTGAGATCCAGAGAAAGGTATATGATCTTAGTAATAAAGATGCCAAGGTTACAGTAAGGGAATATATGGTAGCCTGCTATGGAACAACTGAATATTCAGAGGATATGACAGGAATCACACTTTGCCTTGATGGCGATAAAGAAGAAAAGATCATCGAGTATGCTTATAAGAACCGTGAGGAAAAAATGGTATCAGCAAGTAAGGCAGTTGCAATTGTACCTCAGATAGATACCAAGGTAAGCCTTCGTTCTGACAGAAAGACTGCAGAAGGTTATATACAGGAAGGCTACGCATTCTCACCTATGTTCGGTCTTGGATATACAGATACTATTGGAGATAAGGAGGAAATAACAACATGGCTCAGGCTGGAAAAGGAAAATTAAATTACAGATGTCCCTCATGTTTTATGAGGGATCTGGATATTGATATGTTTTATGATGCTGATAAAAAGGAATACTATTGCCCTCGCTGCCAGTTTGTAGGTAGTGAGCAGAAGGTCCTTGATTTCAACGAAACAGTTCGTATGCGCTACAAGGCTATGAATCAGAGATACACTAAATTTGACTTTGATTAAGTAATAGTAGTGATTTTATAACGAGCAAAAAAGCGAAACGTTTGCAAGTTTGACTAAGAACAAAGCTGCGTCTACACATAGTGTCAATTGTAACATTCAGGCCTTCTATCTCTGAATACGCCCCAGCTCATACGCATATCTCTAAGCTCATCAAGATCGAAAGTTGCTGTAAGTACTTCTTCCTTGTCTCTTGATCCGTCGCAGATAATAGCGCCTGTTCCGTCAGTTATGAAGGATGAGCCGTAGAATTTAAGAGATGAAGACTGGTTGTTGTTCTCCATACAAGGTGATACAGACTCAGTGCCAATACGGTTAGCTGCTGCAACAGGCATCAGATTACAACCTGAATGTCCCTGCATGCAGCGGCGCCAATGCGGCATAGAATCAGTATCAAGAACCGGCTCTGATCCGATTGCTGTCGGATACAGAAGAATTTCAGCGCCCATAAGTGCCATATATCTGGCGGTCTCCGGGAACCACTGATCCCAGCAGATTCCAACTCCCACCTTGCCAAATCTGGTATCCCAGACTTTGAAGCCGGTATTTCCGGGTGTGAAATAGAACTTCTCCTGATAGAAATGATCATCCGGGATATGTGTCTTTCTATATATTCCCAGTATACTTCCATCTGCATCAATCATAGCGATAGTGTTATAAAGGACAGTTTCATCCTTTTCATAAAAGCTTATGGGCATTGCTACTCCAAGCTCTTTAGAAACCTCTTTAAAATGATTAACGGCAGGATTATCTGAAAGTGATGTTGCATACTCATAGTAATCGTATCTTCTCTCCTGACAGAAATACGGGCGCTCGAAAAGCTCCGGAAGGAGGATTATATTGGCTCCTTTTGAAGCTGCTTCACGCACAAGTTTATCTGCTTTTGCGATATTTTCATTAACGTCAGATGTCATCTGCATCTGGCATGTTGCGATTGTTACTTTTCTCATGATCGTATTATTATCCTTTAACTATCTTTTTGTTACAGTTACAGAATGTACCAGTGTTATCTGAAAGCAATGATTCTGTGATCATTACTTGGGCTATTCCATAATAAGTGGGTATGCCGTCAATTAGCAGGTATTTGCTGCGTTATACAGTGGATATTGCCGCCACCTATGATGATCTGCCTTGCGGGAATTCCTATAACTTCTCTTTCCGGGAAAAGAGCTTCAAGCTTCTTTATAGCAGCCTTGTCATTATCGTCTCCAAACTGAGGGACAAGAACTGCTCCATTACATATATAGAAGTTTACATAGCTTGCTGCAAGCCTTTCGCCTGCTTCTCTTACATCTTCACCTTCTGCAAACTCATAACCTTCAAGCTCTTCTTCTTTGATGCATACAGGCTTTTTGGGAATCATCAGTTTATGGATCTTAAGTTTTCTTCCCTTTGCATCCTTAGTACTTACAAGCACCTGAAGATCAGCGGCGCTCATCTTGTACTGGGGATCTTCTGTATCATCTGTCCAGGCAAGAACTACTTCTCCGGGCTTTGTAAAAGCACATACATTATCAACATGTTCGTTGGTTTCATCATTATAGATACCATAAGGAATCCATATGACTTTTTTGGCTCCCAGCATGTTGCAGAGCTTTTCTGTTATCTTGTCTTTGGACATCCTGGGATTACGGCCCTTACTAAGAAGACAGCTCTCAGTTACTATAATGGTTCCTTCGCCATCTGAATGGATGGCACCGCCCTCAAGTACGAAGTCCTGAGCATCATATATGTCAGTAGAAAGTGCTTCGCATATATTGGACGCAGCAGCATTATCTTCTTCGTAGTCAGGGTAGAGACCGTCAATCTCACCGCCCCATGCATTGAACTTCCAGTCGATACCTCTTATACTGCCTCTTTTGTTGGTAACAAAGGTTGGTCCAACATCTCTTGCCCAGCTGTCATTAGTAGGGATCACGAGGACATGTGTATTTAAAGAGCCTTCTTTAAAGCCTGCATTATCAGAAGCCTGTCCTTTAGATATATCTATGATATCAGCATCCAGCATTTTGGCAGCATCCTTGGCATGTTCCTTATCAGCAAGCATGTACATTACTTCATGTTTGGCGATTTCTTTGGCAATCTGAGTGAAGACCTTCTGAGCTTCCTTGCCGCCATATGGCCATGAACCCGGTCTTACAGGCCAGATCATTACAGTTGCTTTATGCTTTTCAAATTCGCCAGGCATATGGAAACCATCAGCCTTGGGCGTTGTACTTAGTTTTTTCATATTAACCTCATGTAGCGAGCCAAGCGAGCGACTAATGGTTCAAATTGGTGGAGCTCGCGACACCAATTTGGGTCTGAAAATGGAATATTTTCAAACTTTCTCCGGAATTTATACTTGCCATAAACAGTCAAACAGGAAATCTATATATACAGATTTCCTGTTAATAATACTTTATATTATTTTATCAATCAATTCTTTATCCAAGATGCGTGCAGGGTTACATTTGGAAATACTGTTTCGTATATAGTAGTTTTACTTCCTTCATTGGTTGATATATAGATCTTGCCTGTTGAAGGATCTATGCTTATGTCTTCAACTTCTTTGGTAACATCTATTGACCATGAACCTGCATATTCACCTGACATAGTGAATACGTTGACCTTCTGATTACCTTTCCAGTTGTAGGCATCAAAGCATGCTGTAAGAGCATAGATGAAGTTGCCGTCAACAGTCATTCCCTGTATGCAGTAGCCTTGCTGATAATTGGCGCTAACATCTTTCCAGCCTGCAATCTCGAAGTTGTAATTTACCAGGAAAAAGCATGCTTTGCCGGCATCACTTTTGCCCATTACATAGTAGGCTCCATTATAATAATCTATAGCATAAACGTTGCTTACACCTTCGATGTGGTGGGTTGTTACATAGTTAAGATCAGAATCAACTTCCATGATATCAGAAGCATATCCTGGGCGTGTTCCACCTTCTGCTATATACAAGTGTCCGTTATCGGGGTTATAGCATATGGCATTGCCATGGTCGAACCAGAGGTTATGAACGGTAGCAACTGTCTTGCCGGCAGTAAGATCGTATTTTACAAGATTGGTCTCATAGTGAGACAGATCGCCTGCATAGTAACTTGTATCATTGATGGAAGCTGCAAATACTACATATTTATGAGAATTGGATGTAAATACAGTTGATCCTTGAACACTCTTGAAAGAATAGTTAGTATATACACTCGGAGTGCCTGCGCTTATGGTCTTAAGTTTGGTGGATCGCATGTTGCATTTTCTCAGATTGGAAACTGCCTGCCCATCAGCATAGACATTCCCGCTACTGTCAACCCATCCGGCAAATGTATAACCGTCTTTGACAAAAGAGTTGGATCTGAGCGCAGTGCTCTGATCATAACTAATAAGCTGGTCGTTCATGCTTCCTGATGTAGCACCATTACCATCAAAGGCAATCTTGAAAACCTGAGGCTCCCAGGATGCATAGAGTTTCATGTTGTCGACACCTGTATATATGACAGAACCCTGATCAGCGTAGCCGACACCTGTGCCGTTACTATTGGTATTCCAGCCGCGGAAGCGGTAACCGGTTCTTGTGAACTTATTGGCAGGGAGCGTAGAAACAGAAGAAGTACTAAAAGCTGCACTATTCATAGACCCTGACCCGCCGTTGGCCATAAAGGTAACTTTATAACTTCCTGCGGCATAGACAGTAGTACTATTTCCTGAAGAAAAAACAAATACTATAATAATGGATAAGATTGCAAAGAATCTTCTCATATTTTCACCTCGCAAGTAATGTTGCCATTTGGATGAATCGATATGAGATGAGACAGGCATATATGAGTAAGCCTATCTTCTGCACAAGCCAATTCAAACAAAAAAACAAGTAATTCTGGTAAATGTGGAAACGTAATACTATTATAGCATATAAGAGGGGTGTAAGCTTTTGTGCATAAGGTAGAATTTAAGAGATAGGTATTTAGAGGTTAAAATGATAAGAGACATAAATTTTGAAGAAATTTCTGATGGATTTGTATATAAACCGGATGATCTTGTAAATGTTGGATGCAACGAGTGCATGGGATGCAGTGACTGCTGCAGGATAACAGGCGATTCGATCATTCTGGATCCTTATGACATATATAATCTTTGTAAGGGCCTTGGAAGAAGCTTTGAAGATATGATGGAGAAGGAGATTGAGATAAGGATGGTCGATAACATAATCCTTCCCAATCTTATAACCTATGATGAAGAGCATCCCGACAAAGAGGAAAAGTGCGCTTTTCTAAATGAGGAAAACAGGTGCTCGATTCATTCATTCCGCCCGGGCTATTGTCGCCTTTTTCCTATGGGAAGGCTATATGATGAAAAGGGCATGCACTATTTTTTGCAGGTTAATGAATGTACTAAACCAAAGGCTGCAAGATATCCTGTAAGATTAAGGGAATGGATAGGAATAGAGAACCTTACGCAGTATGAGGAATTTGTTACTTCCTGGCATGATTTCTGCAAGACCGTGCAAAAGGCGCTAGCTAAACTGCCTGAGCAACAAAGGGTTTATACAGCAAGATTTATTCTTCAGAAATTCTACGTGGAAGCTTATATGACGAGTGCTTCTTTCTTTGACCAGTATTACAGAAGATTAAAGGAAGTGTCAGATCTTTTGAAGATATGATGTGAAGCGCAACTCTTCTTATATGAACGGAAGATATAGCTTTTTTGACTGAAAATGTATATAATGTGAAAAGTGCATTGTATTAGCGTAGTAAAGGAAAAGGGAAAATATGAATATTCTTGCACCGTCTATATTATCAGCAGATTTCAAAAATCTCGGAAGCCAGATCAGGGACTGTAAAAGTGCCGGGGCACAGTATTTGCATATAGATGTCATGGACGGAGTGTTCGTACCGTCGATCTCTTTTGGTCTCCCTGTTATTAAAAGTATAAGAGATGCTACAGATGCTATATTTGATGTACATCTGATGATCACTAATCCAATAAGATATATCAAAGAATTTGCTGCCGTAGGGTCAGATATCATAACCTTTCATCAGGAAGCCGCTCCGGATCCGTGGGCAGTAATAGAACTTATTCATTCATATGGCAAAAAGGCCGGTATCACAATAAAGCCCGGAACTCCTATAGATGTTTTAGAGCCTTATCTGAAAAATGTTGATATGGTGCTTATCATGAGTGTTGAACCGGGATTCGGCGGACAGAAATATATTCCTTCATCAACAGATAAGATCCGAGATCTTCGTAATCATCTTAATACACTTGGCCTTAAAGATCTTGATATCGAGGTAGATGGCGGTATTAAGACAGATAATGTTGAAATGGTATTAAATGCGGGAGCTAATGTAATAGTAGCTGGTTCTGCAATATTTAATGGCAATGTTCAAAGTAATGTTAAAGAGTTCCTTAAGATAATGGGATGATGAACTTTTAATACTCCTTACAGATGTGATATGTACCCTCTTTACTGGACAACCAGTAAGGAGGGTATTTTCAGCCCATTTTTTTGTGCTGCTGGTGAGCAACCATAGGTATTAAAAGACTGCCCGGAAGAAATCTTGAGAAGGTAGATGCAAGTTTCATTCTAAGGGTGGGGACTATAACTGTCTTTCTTTTGTACATCATCTTTATGGCATAGGATACGCAGCTTTGGGCTGACATTCCTTTAAGAGCAAAGGCTACATTTGCAACATCATTAAACTCAGTATCGACAGGTCCGGGGCAAAGGACGCCAATATAGGTCTTACTTTTTGAAGCTTTAAGCTCATGGGCGATGGCTCTTGTAAGGCTTACTACATAGGCTTTGGTCGCATAGTAGGTCGACATATAAGGGCCTGCTGGAAATAGTCCCGCTGATGATCCTACATTAAGGATATATCCGCCGCTTTCTTTGTCCATAAGAGGGAGCATGCGCTTTGTAAGCCTGTGGAGTGCCTTTATATTAACATCGATCATCTGCATCTCTCGCTTTTCGTTTGTATCAGTAAAGTTTCCCGAAAGGCCGAATCCTGCATTATTTATAAAGACAGAAAGTTTACTATCTTCATCTGAATTTAATTCATCCCTGATATAGTCACAAAGCTTTACTATGTCTTTTTTTTCAGAAAGATCAGCTGTAAATACGCTGCTCTTTGATATAAGCGTTTTCTGAAGCTCAAGGAGCAGCTCTTTTCTTCTTGCAACCATTATTATGTAATATCCTTCTTTGGATAACTGTTTGCAAAACTGAGCACCAAGACCTGAGCTTGCGCCTGTTACAACGGCAATTTTTCTCATAAACCAAACCACTCTTTATACAACTATTTTTCCCAAAAGGAGTTTTTGGGTATATAGATTTTAACATAAAAGGACTAGTAAAAACATGGTTCGAAGGAAGGTGCCTTTGTGATATAATGGCAAGGCATGGTTAATGGTAAGACATGGTTAATGATAAGTCATGATCAAGGATAAGGCATAGTCAATGATAAGTCATCGATAATGATATGAGGAGGGGATACATATGAAGATTGAAGTTCACGGCGCCTGGGGAGATGTTATTAAAGCTTTTGATGAAGGTAATGACAGCGTAGTTCTTGCCTGGGAAGGCGAGTACAGAAAAGATGATTATATTGAGTTCAAAGATCTTACACCGGGATCTTTCTACAAAGTCAAGGTAGATCCTACGATCGAGGAATCGCTTATATTCGTAACTGAAGATTCATTCAGATATACAATTCCTTTTTATGAAAAGAAGACCAGCTATAACCCCATGTCTTTTGTTGGAAACAGACATCTTGTATCTATCAGAAAGGCATATGATTTTGAGGTGAAAGCCTTTAGAAATCTAAGCCTTAATCCCTGCGATCAGCATGAAGTAAGTGGCGTATATCCTCATGCATCAGCTAATGTAGAGACAAGAGGAGAAGCTGTATTTGCTGCAAGAAATGCTATTGACGGCGTGTGCGTTACAAGGTCTCATGGCGAGTGGCCATACGAGTCCTGGGGCATTAACAGACAGGACGATGCAACTATCAAGATTGAGTTTGGCTATCCCGTTGATATTAAAGAGATCCGCTTATATACAAGAGCAGACTTCCCGCACGATAACTGGTGGATCAGAGGAATATTTAATTTCTCTGATGGAAGCACAGAAACTGTAGATATGGACAAGAAGGTTCAAAAACCACATATCTTTTCAATTGAAAAGAAGTCAGTGGAGTGGTTAACACTTGGGGATCTTATAAAGGCTGACGATCCAAGCCCATTCCCGGCACTGACCCAGATCGAAGTATACGGCAGACCTTCTGAGAAGTGACTCAAACTCTGCACATAGACATATATTCAAGGAGGAAGATTTTACGTGAATAAATCAGGACTTTTAGAGATTAAGAAGAGATTTAAGTTTAAGGACTGCTCATTTAGTGGAATGGCTTATGCCGTTTTTGATAATGAGGGAAAAGAGATAGAAGGCGCTGACTCCACCCGCTTTCTGACACTTGATGATGATGAACAGAAGAAATATATATCGCTTATAAGTAAGGCCTATTCATCAGCAGGCGGAGCCTTTGCAGAGGATGTGACTGTGATAGGCGATGATGCAAGGCTTCTTACAGCACTGGCTCAGTCAGATATTCCGGATGCAGAGCTTGTTAAGGCTTGGGCTACGGAGATAGTAAGTAATTATGAGGCAGATGGAGAGTACGCTCTTCTTGTATTCTCTGATGCTTATGATGTTCCTGCCAAGGATACAGGCAAGAACAAAACAGGTGAATCCGAAGAAGTATACAGCTATATCGCAGCCTGCATCTGCCCATTTAAGCCTGCCAAGGGCGGTATCATGAAGACAGCTGAGAATAAGCTTCATGCTTCTGATGTTATCAAGGTTTTGGGCAATCCTGTTGCAGGATTTATGTACCCTTCATTTAATGACAGATCATCTGATTATGACAATATGTTCTGTGTTGTCAAAAATGACCCGGAACGTGAGATGATAAGGGGCATGTATGCTGCTGATATACCGGATTATGTTAAGCCTGAGCCCAAGAAGAAAGTAAAAGCTATTAATGAAGATGATGGTCTTACACTGGAAGCTGCAAGGCAGGTAGCAGAACAGGAAGCTACAGAGGAAGGCTATGCGCTTCATCTTGAGGCAGCTATAAAGCAGTCTGACGGCGTAGATACATCTATCCGCCAGAACAGTGATGTTGAGATTCAGACAAGGCCTGATGGCTTTGGAGAGAATATAGAAACACTGACCGAAAAGGCTATGCAGGAAAAGCTTCGCGAAGAAGCTATGCAGGAAGAAGAAAAGGAGCAGGTATTTGAAGGCCTTAATAACTATCACAAGGATCAGGTGATCATACCTGAAGACAAGATCACAGAACGAGATGTTAATGGTCGTAAATTTTTTCTGGTTCCCGAGTCTCTTATCCCTTATGACAAGCTCAAAGAGCTTTTGGAGTCTCTTATGGAGCAGCAGTAAAAATAGTAGTTTCCTTTTGCAAATGTTAAATTTTTTAAATGACTCTGATATTTCAGGGTCATTTTTTTATAAAATTGCTTTCAACCGAAAACTCATTAGCTTTAGCTGATGGGATGAAAAGCGTTTGACTAAGTAGGAAGTAATTTCTTTGGCTTTGTTAACGGAAAGGCACAAATCAACTATATCTGGGAATTCATTAAGAAACTTCCGGATATAGATACAAGACTATGGATGCATGACATATTCCATTCTGATTTTACGCCTTATGATGAAGATGAGATCAGAGTTATAGAAGAATGTAACAAAGATAAAAAGATTTTTTAAGTATTTAGCCTAGTGACTAATCTTCTTGTCCATGAGAAAATAAATTAATTTAGAAAAATGTTAAATGAATTATTTTTGCGCACAAAATGCGCATATGATGCGTGCGCAAAGTCTGAGTTAACGATCAATTTTACCAAAATACTTATGGGGGTCACTATGGACAGAGCATTTATTCACGATCCGGCAATATATCGAGATGATGTAACCGGCAAATATTATGTTTACAGCACCGGAGCAATGGGATTTGTTTCGGATGATCTTGTAAATTTCAAAAGTCTTGGAAGGGTTGCAGAAGTGCTTCCTGAAGCTAAGGAGTGGACAGGAGGATCTGATATATGGGCTCCTGATATTGTCAAAGTAGGAGATGAATACAGATTGTACTGCTCTAATTCAACCTGGGGCGTGCAGCAGTCATGTATCTTTTTGGCAGTATCAGATAAGGCGGAAGGTCCTTTTGTTCCTAAGGCACCAGTTCTTAAGACATCAGACAAGCTCCCCGTTAACGGCATAGATGCAAATATCATCACAGATGCAAAGACCGGAGAGATGTATATGCTTTACGGATCTTTCTGGGGCGGAGCACATATTTTAAAACTAGATACAAAGACAGGACTTGCTGCCCAAGAAGGCGTAGGAACATGTGTATGTAAGAGACCTTCATGGCTTAGCACTGCTATAGAAGGCCCTTACATGATCTATAACAAGGAGACAGATTATTACTATCTCTTTGTATCCTATGGTTCACTTAAGACTGACTACAATATAAGAGTTGGAAGAAGTAAGTCGGTTACAGGACCTTTTATTGATATTGCCGGTAATGACATGACAAGCGAGCCTGATATATCCAAAGATCCGGGATATCTTCTTATGGCAGGTTATACCTATGATGAAGGTAAGGTTTATATGGCACCCGGACACAACTCAGTCCTTCAGGACACTGATGGAAAGGCCTATATTGTCTATCATATAAGGGAAAAGAGGTTCAATCAGGATCCGGGTCCTTCACAGATGCAGATAAGACAGATATTCTGGAACGAAGAAGGATGGCCTGTTGCATCAGCTTACACTATGGAAGAGACCGGAGGATCACTTGAACTTGTATCACAAGATACCCTTACGATGAAAACTGTTGCAGGAAGATATCAGCGTATAACTTTTGCAAAGACATATCCTCAGGGCATATCTACAGCTGTGCCTATGCTTCTTAGAGAGGATGGATATTTTGAATCCTGCTCTATACAGGGTACCTGGAAGCTTGAAAATGGAAGGATCATCATAAACTATGGTCCGTTTACAGAGAGTGCACTTTGCTATGGTGGCAAAGGATTCATGGGAATCTCCGGAATCTCAAACCTCTATGGCCAAAGCACAGAGTTCATCTGCAAGCGCATACAAGATTCCAAAGAGTAAAAATATGCTATCCTTTGCAATTTAATAAACGCATAGTTTGATTTTGCGCAACATTTAAGTAAAAACGGAAAATAAATAATAAGTATTATTCATGCCTAATTGCTAATATATGGATGGAGGGCAGGTGTAGTATGAATAAAGAAGAGATAAAGAAGCAGTTTTATAGTTACAATATTCGATATGACAGTCAGTGCAGGGATGCGGGAGATTCCATGCCTCTTGGTGGTCATGATGTCGGATGTAATGTGTGGACACAGGATAATGTGCTCTATCTTTATATGGCACAAAGCGGAGCCTTTGACGAAGCCGGCAATATGGTCAAAGCCGGAAGACTCAAGATAGAATTCGACCATAATCCTTTTAAGGATTCTTATGTTCAGGAGCTTCGTCTTTATACAGGAGATATACTGATAAAAGGTCTATCAGATGGAATATCAACAAGTATATGTTTATGGACTGATACAAGTTACGGCTCTGTGCATATTCATCTTGTTTCAGACATAGATCATCATGTAACCGTGTCTTACGAAAACTGGAGAATAGCAGATAATGGCTATGCAAATCCTGACAAAATAAACTTTGAAGATGGAAGGCTTGTTTTCTCACATCTTAATATGGGTGAGACTCATTTTGACAGGAATGTTGCAGAAGAAGAGCTTGAACCTATAAAGGACAAGCTTCCTGATGTTCAGAAAGATCTGGTTTTTGGTGGGTGTATATATGCACATAAGATAAATGATCTTCAGGAAGCAGGCAATGAACTTACATATCTTGGAAGTCATATAGGTTCATACGAGAAGCTTTCATGTATATCTCATAAGACGGCTGTAAGCGGTAATGACATTGATATCTGCGCGGTCCTACACTTATCTTATGCAGGTGATACTGCAAGATGGAAAGAAGAACTTATCCAAAAGGTATATAAAATCGAAGTATCTGGAACTGATGAGCTTAAGAAGTCTTCAGAGTCCTGGTGGAGTGATACCTGGCAAAGGAGCTATATCTTTATAAAGAGAAGCTGCACTGATAAGTCAGATACAATCTGGCAGATGGGAAGGAACTATCAGCTTTTCAGGTATATGCTTGCATGTAATGCTTATGGATCATATCCTACAAAGTTTAATGGGGGTCTTTTTACAATAGATCCTTGTATATGGGGAGCGAGATTTGGGGCCAAAACTCCTGATGAAAGAGACTGGGGAGGGATTGTATTTACTGCCCAGAACCAGCGCCTTGTATACTGGCCGATGCTTAGAAGCGGGGATACAGCCTGGATGAAGCCTCAGTTTGACTTTTATTTAAGGCTACTTAATGGCTCCAAAGAAAGGACTAAGTTCTTCTTCAATGTAGATGATGCTGCAGCAATTCCTGAACAGGTAGATGCTAATGGGTTATCTGCTTACTACGGATTATATGGTCTTGATTATCCTATTCATGTAAGGTATCACTATGTAACATCTGTAGAGTTCAGTTACATGATGCTTGAGTATCTTGAATTTGTGAAGGATGAGGATCCTGCACCGTATATTGAGTTTATTGATACTATACTTAACTTTTATGATAAGAAATACAATAAGCTTGATGATAATGGTCACAGGATCATATTCCCGT
>NZ_JAILQF010000042.1 GCF_024699075.1 Butyrivibrio sp. | reverse complement strand
CTGCAGACAGGTAACTTTGGTTCACATGCCAAAGAGCGTTTTGAGTTTATGCAAAAATATGTAGACGGACCTCTTTCCTGTATGGAATTCTGGCTTGGCTGGTTCGATGACTGGGGATCAGGCTTTCATCATACAACAAGTGTAGAGCAGAATGTCAAAGACTTTGCATATATGCTTGATAATGGCAACGTTAATATCTACATGTTCCAGGGCGGAACAAACTTTGGATTTATGAACGGAGCCAATTATTATGACAAGCTCACACCTGATGTTACAAGCTATGACTATGATGCAGTACTTACAGAAGATGGACAGATAACAGATAAATATATAGCTTTTAAAAAGGAAATATCCAAAAGGTATGGTCTTCCTGATGTCAAGATGCCGGAAGCTGTTAAGAGAAAAGCTTATGGCAGCATAGAGTTAGACGGATATGTATCACTTTGGGACAGCCTTTCAGCTATCTCCAGGAAGCACGAAAGCGTATATCCTGTATCAATGGAGAAGCTTGATCAAAGCTACGGATATATTCTTTACCATACAAATCTCAAAGAGATTCCCGGTATTGGTGAAGTAAGGCTTGTTGATGCCAATGACAGGGCACTTGTATATGTTGATCATAAAAATATAGCAACTATGTATGACAGAGAACTTCTTGAAGCAAAGAAGATCGATCCGCCAGTTGAATCACTTGGTAAGGACATGGACATACTTGTTGAAAATATGGGAAGAGTTAACTTTGGTCCTTATATGCTCAAGCAGCGTAAGGGAATTGATGGAACTATTCTCATAAATACACATCAGCACTTTGGTTATGACATATATACACTTCCTCTTGATAATATTGAAAAGTTAAAATTTAAAGATATAGATACGGATTCATCTCATAAAAATGCTAGTAAAGATGCCGGTTCAAACAGTATTACAGATCACGGTCCATCTTTTTACAGATATACGTTTGAAGCAGATGATTGTGCTGATACATTCATTAACATGGACGGCTTTGGAAAGGGATGTGTATTTATAAACGGATTTAATCTTGGAAGATTCTGGGAGGTAGGACCACAAAAAGCCTTGTATCTTCCCGGACCTTTGATTAAGAAAGGTAAGAATGAAATAGTAGTATTCGAAACAGAAGGTAAAGCACAAGGTGTGATAGAACTTATGGATCATCCTTCACTTGGACCTTGTGAGCAGGTTAATCCTTAAGAGAGAAGGATAAAGATGGAGCAGGCAGACAAGAAGATAACTATATATGAGATTGCCAAGGAAGCTGGCGTTTCACCGGCTACTGTCTCCAGAGTTCTTACAGGCAATGCCAAGGTTAAGCAGGAGAAAAAAGAAAAGGTACTTGAGCTTATAAAAAAGTACCATTTCAAGCCGAGCGCTGTTGCCAGAGGCTTATCTGACACTAAAAGCCGAATCATAGGAATAATCGCCGCAGATATCAGGAACACGTATTATGCGGACATGTACGTGGCATGTGAAAATGCTGCCAACAAAAGAGGTTATTCTGTAATGCTCATGAACTCTTTTGGCAGGATCGATATGGAGATAAGACAGCTTGGAAAGCTCGTGCAATGGAGAGCAGATGCAATAATCCAGATGGGCGGTGCTGTCGATGATCTTAATACAGACCCTTCCTATGCAAAGGAGGTCAACCGCCTTTTAAGTAAAGTTCCGATTGTAGTCACAGGTAAGCTTGATAATACAAGTTGTTATCAGGTACAGATTGATGCTGTTGCTGCCATGGATATGCTTGTGCAGCATCTTGTATCAAATGGTAATAAGAAGATCGCGCTTGTTGGCGGAAGGCTTGATGTTGAATCAACCTATGTTAAATATAATGAGTTCTTGAAGCTGACAGGTGAGCTGGGACTTGAAAACAGTCCCTTATATACAGATAATTTTGGCGGATACGGAATAGAAGAAGGTGCTGTATCAATGAACGAACTTTTTGACAGGTTCTCGCTTGCAGGTAAGCCTCTTCCAGAAGCTGTAATATGCATCAACGACAGCACAGCAGCCGGAGTTATCAGAAGTATAAGAAAGCACGGTCTAAGAATTCCTGAAGATATTGCAGTTGTCAGCTATGATAATACTGATCTGTGCGAGGTTGCAGAACCGGGGCTTACATCAGTTGCCTATGATTATGAAAAATATGGTCAGGCACTTGTCAATACAGCTATAGATGTTGCTGACGGTCATGAAGCTGACAGGCATATTCTTATAAAGCCATCAGGTCTTATGGTCAGAAAATCCAGCAATTATAAACGATAATAATTAAGGTGCTTAGGGGGGAAATATGAATACCATAAAAGCCACACTTACTGATAAATGGAAATTTTTCTATGGTGATGTTGAGGAGGCTTGGTTTAAGGGCTTTGACGACAGTATGTGGGAAGATGTAATGATCCCACATGACTGGTCTGTTGAGGCCCCTTTTTCTAAGGACTATTCAAGTGGAACAGGTTATCTTCGCGGAGGCACAGGCTGGTACAGGTGCCATTTCAAGCTGCCGGAAGAATATAAAGGTAAGAATATAAGGATAACCTTTGATAGTGTTTATAAAAATAGTAGCGTATGGTTCAATTCCTATTTTATGGGGAAACGTCCTTCCGGCTATGCATCTTATTCAATAGATATAAGCAATTATGCCAGATTTGGTGATGAAGACAATGTCATAAGCGTAAGAGTGCGTCACGAAGACATAGCGGATTCCAGATGGTTTACAGGCAGCGGGATTGTCAAAAAGGTTACTTTAACTGTATATGAAAACGTTGCTCCTTTGGAATACGGAGTATGGCTTGATACCAAAGCTTTACTTGAAGATGCAGGCAGAATATCTGCAAGGATCAGTATAAATAATAAGATCTCCAATAAGACAGATGAGGATAAAAAGGTAAGAGTAAGATGCGTCCTTGAGTATGTAGGAGCTTTGTCCAATGTGGATGCGAAGTCATCTATTATATCAAAGTCTTTGATGGAAAAAGGTGATGATGACTTAAGCTTTGAACAAGCCTCCATGGAACTTTTTGCAGAATCTGAAATTAAGGCTAAAGACACCGTGGATGTAGTAATTGATGGAATAGTTGATAAGCCCCATCTGTGGTCTGCTGATATACCAAATTTATATAAATTATCAACTTACTATAGTATAGAAGGCGGAGATTCTTATCTTGTAGATGAACAAAAAACAGGAATAAGAGTTATATCTTTTGACCCGGATAAAGGATTTTCATGTAATAAAATATCCGAAAAGCTTCGCGGAGTCTGCGTTCATGATGATGGAGGCGTACTTGGAAGCGCCATGAAACAGGAAGTATGGCAAAGGCGCCTTGAGGTACTTAAAAAGGCAGGTTGCAATGCAATAAGATGTTCTCATAATCCTCATATGCCTGAACTATATGAGCTTTGTGATGCCCTTGGATTCTATGTTATGGACGAAGCTTTTGATGAATGGGAGAATACCAAGAATAAGTGGTCACATGGCCACAACGTATATCCTCCCCGTCATCAGGGATATTTTGAGGATTTCCCGCAGTGGCATGAGAAGGATCTTGTGAACATGATAGACAGGGACAGAAGACATCCGAGTGTTATCATGTGGAGCATAGGTAACGAAATAGACTATCCTAACGATCCATATGCTAATCCTATATTCCAGGAATTTACAGGTAATAATGACAATGGTAAGCCAAGGCAGGAGATGATCTATAATCCGGACAAGCCTGATATGGTAAGACTCACTGAGCTTTCCAAAGAATTGTCAGACATAGTAAGACAAAATGATACTACAAGACCTGCAACAGTGGCAGCAGCGTTTCCTGAGCTTTCTGCAAAGCTTGGATTTATAGATAGCCTTGATGTTGTAGGCTATAACTACAAAGAGCACTTGTATGAGGAGTCTCATAAAAAGTATCCATCAAAGACTTTTCTTGGAAGTGAAAACGGACATGGTATTAAGCAGTGGGAAGCTGTAGTACTTAATGACTATATCTGCGGCCAGTTCTTATGGACTGGAATTGATTATCTTGGAGAAGCTCATGGATGGCCAATCCATGGATCGCATGCAGGAATTATAAATACTGCAGGACTTCCTAAGGCAGAATATTATAAGAGAAAAAGCTTATGGACTACAGAGCCTTTTATAAAAATGTTTACAGAAAGACCTGATGAGGAAAAAGCTGAGTGGCTATACAGAACCCGTTCGTGGAACTATGAAGACGGCGAAAAAGTAATAGTAAAGTGCTATGCACCCTATTTTACAGATCCTGAAGATGACTATATTAAAGATGTAAAATTATATGTAAATAATAAACTTATAAAGAAAGAGAGTAAGAGAGCAGAGGATGGTTCTTTCAGGTTTGAAGTTACATATGAAAAGGGAAGCATTGAAGCAAGACTTGAACTAAAAGACGGATTTGACCTTGCAGATATATGCAGCGCAGATAGTAAGGCTGAAGTTCTTAATGCTAAGGTTTCAAATGCTAAAGATTCTAAGGCAAGTGGTTCTAAAACTAATGATGCTACGGCAAGTGATAATGACGATATGATATCAGATACCCTGTATACATCAAAACCCGCAGATCATCTGGAAATATCTGTATATGATAGTGCTGATGCAATAACAAAAGAGAGCTTTGAAAAGGCTTCAGCTAATATGGGCTATGTATATCAGGTTATTGTATCCCTTAAAGACATCGATAATAAAGACGTAATTTTTAAAGATGAAGAGATAAGTGTAAAATCTTCTGACAATGCACAGATTTTAGGACTTGATGGCGGAGATCTTGCTGATAATACGGATATGCGCTCATGTACTAGGATGACTTACAGAGGAAGAAGCGTAATATATGTAAGAAGGAATTCAGGCGGCAAGATAGGACTGGATATAAGCTTTGCAGGAGATATAACACATATTGAATTATGATTTTTAAAGGATAAGTAATAGATTTTTAGGACATAAAGCGGGAATCTTCGGTAATTCAATTACCGAGTAGTTCACTAATTCATTCGATGTCAGGCAGCTTCATTTCACAGGATTCACCCCATACTTCTTCGACAAGGGCATGGCAATTGTCAAGGGTAAAGGATGAATCCTGTTTTGTTATTTTGTTTGCAAGTGCAAGTTCATTAGTGTACAGCTCGAGCGGATAGACTGATACGCCACTTGTTACTGGTTCTAAGTGACATACAGTTGGAATGACATCGTAGCTTTCTATGTATACTTTTCCATCTAAATCTTTTCTTATAGTAACATTTGCAATACCACCAACAACTCTGTTAAGAACACCCTTGCCGTTACTTGAAGTCCAGCTTACAAAATTGCCGATAGAATAGTAGCAAAGCATATCATGTCCGTCTTCATGATAATATTCTATGTCTTCGATAACATGTGGATGAGTTCCTATTACAAGATCAGCGCCGTGTTCCATGAAGAGTTTACTCCAGTATTCCTGAGTAGAAGTATGCTCAAGTACATATTCTGTACCCCAGTGAGGACATACTATGGTAAAATCCGCTATCTCTTCGGCAAGATCAAGGTCATTCGTTACAGATTTTTCATCCAGTATATCTACGCAGTAAGGCATGCTTTTGGGTATCGGAATTCCATTTGTTCCATAGGTATAGTTGAGGATTGCTATATTTATATTATTGACGTTTATTACTGTGATACCTTTAGAGTCTTCTTCATTATCATAGATTCCAAGCGTGACAATCTCAGGATGGGCAGTATTCCAGTAATTTAAGGTATTGATGATGCCGCGCTTTCCTTTGTCAAGAGCGTGATTGGTTGCATGACATATAACATCAAATCCTGAAGCTGTAAGAGCATCAGCTATCTGATAAGGAGCATTAAAACAAGGATAGCCTGATATTCCAAGCTCTTCTCCGCCTATTATGACCTCCTGATTTACAAGGGCAAGATCTGCGCTACTTATAATGTCAGATGTATTTGCAAAAAGAGATGAAAAGTCATAGCTTCCATCTTCCTGCAGGCAGGTTTCTTCTATAGGCATGTGAAGAAGAATATCGCCTACCATCATTATATTTGCGGTATTATACAGTCTATTTTCAATATTGGAAAAATCTGTACTATTTGTCAGAGAATTTATAGAAGAAGTAAAATGTATGTTTCTTTCTTTTTTGGCATTATTGGTCGTAGAAGACTTGTCTGTTCCATAATAAGAAGGTTTTGATGATAAAGGTGTACTATCATCTTTTAGCATGGAAGCTGCAGAAGAATTATATTTATCATAAACAGTATCAGGATCTATGAGTTCGCTGTTATAAGCGCAGGACATGCAAAGAAAAGCCATTGAAGTGATCATAAGAATTGAAGAAAATCTTGCAACTACCTTTTTGATCATCATACTTCCTCCACAAAAAATATCCTCAGCCGAAGTTATCTTTATGTCAGAAAATGCACTTATACAATTTGACGATAACAAATAGTCTATAATAAGTCAATTGAAAATGCATGGTTTCTTGAACATAAATAACAGAAACGCGCATTTACTGCGTGTTTCGTGATTCAGTGAATCGGTTGGTAATAGAGCCTTCACCGAAGGTGAACTCAAATGGCTCTATTACTAAATTCTTGAACTTTATGTTCAAGAATTTATACCTATTCATCCATGGAAAACCCACATTTTGCGAATCGGAATGCTGCGACGAATCACCTTGTTTAGATCAATATCAGATTCCTCACCATTTATACGTGAAAAAACATTACCTATGAGCGAACCTGTGATTTTTCTTGTAGATCCATTGTCATAAAAAATCACAAGATTAAATGAACCAACATCTGT
>NZ_JAILQF010000476.1 GCF_024699075.1 Butyrivibrio sp. | reverse complement strand
TTTCTTTGCTGGCAGGCAGTTGCAGCAAGAGATCTTGCATACGAAAGCATGAGGGTATATAAGGCTCTTAAGGGAGAGAAGATAATACTTCCTGACTTTGAAAATGGCGGGAAGATAGTCCTTGAGGAAGTACCAGGAAGTTCAGCTTCAGATCGTAATAAGAAGCTTGATAATTCAAGACGTGCAGTTTCTCTTATAGTTGGAAGAGATACGGCTGGTCTTGATGAAACAGGTGTTACTAAGGCAGCAGTTGAGACTGTTGCAGAGAATACATCAGATGGTATTATTGCTCCTTTGTTCTATATGATACTTGGCGGAGGTGCTCTCTCTGTCATGTACAAGGCTGTTAATACGCTTGACTCAATGCTTGGCTACAAGAATGATAAGTACATGCATTTTGGAAGTGCATCAGCTATCCAGGATGATTACTGGAATTTTATACCTTCAAGGCTTTCTGCTCTTTTAATATGTGCATCAGCTTTTTGCCTTAAAATGGATCATAAAAATGCCTTTCGTATATGGAAAAGGGACAGGCTAAAGCACGAAAGCCCCAATTCGGCGCAGACAGAAAGCGCCTGTGCAGGAGCTCTTGATATTCAGCTGGCAGGTGATGCTTCCTACTTTGGACATATAAAGCACAAGGATACTATAGGAGATCCTATAAGACCTGTAGATAAAGAGGATATAAATAGGGCCTGCTGGCTTATGTATGCATCAACTTTTATTATGATACTTATTGGATTAGTATTAAGACTTTTGGTATATCTTATAATATCCTGAATATTATACTGATAAAGAGAGAGAAGGCCTTACTGATATAGTAAGTAAAGTTTTCTGAAGTAAAGGAATTAAAGACCTTACTGATATAGTGAGTAAAATTTTCTGAAGTAAAGGAAGTAGAGACCTTACTGGTATAGTGAGTAAAGATTATGGTATAAAGTGAGTAGAGCTTTACGGATAAAGCAAGTGATTTTTTGTCTGATAAACAAATAAAGCCAATAAGATATGAGGATTTTTATGAATTACGAACACGGCGGAGATATTTATAATAACGATATTACATTAGACTTTTCTGTTAATCTTAATGCTTTTGGCATGCCTGATTCTGTTAAGAAGGCTATTACAGATAATATAGATGCAGCACAGAATTATCCGGACCCCGAGTGCACTGAGCTTAAGGATGCGATAGTAGAATGGGAGAACAGGCACACTGGGGCAAAGCTTGTTCCTGAGCAGATCATATGCGGTAATGGTGCATCAGAACTTATAAATACAATTATTCAGGCTTCGTGGCCAAGAACAGCTATTATACAATCGCCTGGTTTTTATGGTTATGAAAGGTCTTTAGAAGCTACTGACTGCCACATATACAGGGGCGATAGCATGTCTGTCATGCCGGGAGTGAAGCTCAGAAGTGACAGGGAAGGAATATACTTTATGCCAACTGAGAAGATGGCAGAGCAGATCAAAAGCGAAAGACCTGACATGGTCGTTTTGTGCAATCCTTCAAATCCTGTTGGATCATGCATAAGAGAAGATATATTGAAGAAGATCCTTGTAAGTGCGAGGGAAGTTAAGGCAAGGATAATCATAGATGAATGCTTTCTTCCTTTTTGCTCAGACTTTGCCGGAAGAAGTGCAGTAAGGTTCCTTGAAGAATTTCCCAACATGATGATAATAAGGGCATTTACAAAGCTTTATGCTATGCCTGGAATAAGGCTTGGTTATGCGATAAGTGGGGCAAGGCTGTGGGGATCTCAAACACTTAAGCTTCTTCCTGAATGGAATGTTGGAACGCTGTCTCAGGCTGTAGGCCTTGCTGCGCTTAAAGATGAGAAGTATCTTGAAGAGTCACTGCCTTATATAAGGCAGGAGAGAGATGAGCTTATGCAGAAGCTTCTTTTCCTAGGTATGGATGTTATTCCAGGCAAGGCAAATTTTCTCCTGTTTAGATGCTCGCACCAGATAGATCTTAAACAGGCCCTTCTTCAAAAAGGTATACTGATAAGAGCCTGTGACAATTATCCGGGACTTCCGCATGCAGGATTTTATCGAATATGCGTTCGAAATCAGGAAGATAATCAGAAACTGCTTGATGCAATACAAGACGTATTGTCAGAGTTGTAAATGTCTGGAGGTATACCATAATCATAGTTATAAATGTCTGGAGGTATGCCATAATCAAAGTTGTAGATGCCTGAAGGCGTACTATAGTCATAGTCGTTAAGACAATAATGTTCTTAATGCCAGTTTAATACGATAAAGCGATAATTTGGTAAAAAAATTTTATTAAATTTATTGTAATATGCAGTAAGCGTCTGTGATTCAGTCATAGACGCTTTTTTGGTAAGCGTTAAAGAAAATTCAAACGTAATCTAAAATATAAATGAATGTTATTTAAAATAAAATCGCTGAAATGTGCACTATTAGTGGTTTTGGACAAATGTTAAGTTTCTAAATCAGCATAAATGCTGCATCTGAATGTTTTGATCTCGATTTTTTATGACAAATTAGCTATATTTCGAGCAATGTCATTTGATTTTTGCAGCAAATATGCTATATTTGAAAATGTGATTGTTACTTAGAGGATTTGTGATTTAAATCTGAAGGGAATACCCAATAATAAAATAATAAAGAACCCTGACACAGGGATAATTGAATTTCTGAAGAGAAGTTCTTATTAACGTTACGGTTTTTTAGGAAAAAGGGTATGGAGGGGAAATGTATGAAGAGTAAAACCTTGAAACATTTATTTGCAGGCGCATTGGCAGCTACTGTACTTTTCCAGGTAATGGGAAAATATGGTATAACTACACATGCAGAAATGGGCGCAGATCAGCAGATTGCTGAGGAACAGACCATTGATGAAAATGGTGATGACAATACGGATGATGGCACAGTTACAGGTAATACAGATAATAGTGATACGGGTAATGTTACAGGAGCAGCAGAAGATGATACTAATCCTGACGGCGATGGTAATGATCTTTTAACCGGTGATAATGCTGATTCAAATAGCGACATTGCTGATAATAATGAAACTGACATCACAGAAAATGACATTACAGAAAATGAAGAAGCTCAGAATGATGGTACTGATATTAGCAATGGTACAGGCGATTTGGAAGAGTCTTTGGATGATGAAACAAAGTCTTTGGAAAGCGGTACTGACAGCTCTTTAGAAGCTGATGCAAATAAAGAGCAGAATGAATCAGATACTAAAACTATAACAGTATATTACATGGCAGGTGAAGGTGGTTCACTGGCAGATCTTCCTGAAGGCGAAACATATATAGAGGAAGTAGTTACTTTAGAAAGCGATGCATCTGAAGATGTTGTAGCAGATGACGTAGTATCAGATGATGCAGCTACAGATGACACAGCTGAAGGTGAAGCAGCAACAGACGATACAGAAGAAAATGAAGCAGCAACAGACGATACAGAAGAAAATGATGCAGCTACAGACAATACAGAAGAAAATGATGCAGCTACAGATGATACAGCTTCTTATGAAGAAGTGGAAATAGCAGGTGCTACCGCTGTATCTTCAGATGATTATGAATTCGTTAACTGGACATTAGAATATGATGATACCATTGTATCTTCAAGTGAGACCTTAACACTTTCTGTTTCTGATCTGGAAGCGCTTCCTGAAGATACAACAGAAGTTACATATCTTGCTAACTTCAAGCTTGTTGATAACAGCGTGGCAAAGTATACACCCGAAGTCCATATGTTCCTTTCCGGAAAAGAACTTCAGGCTGGCGAATTTGATTTTGAAATATACAAAACAAATGAAAGTGGAGACAGAATAGAAGGCGAAGACGGATATACTGCCACAGCCCAAAATGATGCTGATGGAAATGTTAAATTTCCAACTATCACATATGATACTGCAGGACATTATTATTATAAGATAGTACAGATCAATGGTCATAAAGAAGGTGTGACCTATGATGATACATTTTACTCACTCAGAGTATATGTAAATAATGATTCACAGGATGAAAACAAAACTGTTCTTAATGCTAACGGAGCTTATTATAAAAATACAAGTGCATCTCCTATTACAGTGAGGATATATGATTATGATGAAGATCCCATAAATGAAGGACATGATCTGAAGTTTTCAAATGGTGGTCAGAATAAATATAAAGCATTTAACAGATATGTTGGTAAACAAAACGGTTTATATCAGTCAATTGTAGCTTCAAGTCTTGGAGAAGATGGCTATCCATATCTTAATTCAGATAAGACAGGAAGTAGTGAAAGTCTTTCATATCTGTTTAATCCTACTACAAATGGTGTAGTTAGCAATGATGAAGATTATTATCTGTATGAAACTGATGGAAAAGGTACATATTCTTATTCAAGCGATAATTTCTTCCCATTTGGAGATAAAGACTACCTGTTTGGATTAGTGACCCAGACAGCGTTTATTATTCCTGAAGATGGTCAAGCAGGTGGTAAGGATATGACATATACCTTCTCAGGTGATGATGATGTATGGGTATATGTTGACGGCAAGCTTGTAATAGATCTTGGCGGAATCCATGATGCTTATGGTGCAAGTGTTAACTTTAATACAGGTGCTATTATTTATGATAATCCTGCAAGTGGCGCAGCTCCTTCCAATTCATATATCAGCAATTTGAGTGAAGTATTTACTGACGGATGGAAAGATGGAGAGATACATGATATCAAAATTTTCTATTTTGAACGTGGTAAGTATCTTTCAAACTTCTCATCAACATTTAATTTTGATCTTGTAGCCAACTTCAATAACTTATATGTAGAGGAACAAAAAGAAGTTGTACCTGCTAAGACTACTATCACAGGAAATAAGACACTTACAGGTCGCGATCTTGCAGAAGGAGAGTTTACATTCCTTCTTTATGAGACAGGCGAGGATTTCGTAATATCCGATGATGCTGCTTATTTATATACAACAACTAATAAGGCAGATGGTTCATTTACCTTTGATGAGATTGAATATAAAGAAGAAGGCACTTACTATTATGTAGTAAAAGAACAGATACCGGCAGATGCAACACTTAATTCTGACGGAACCTATACTTATAATAATGTGACTTATGATACTTCAGTTATTAATGTAACTGTGACTGTTACTAAAGATAGTGATTATAATCTTTCAGCTTCGGTTACAACATCTTCAGATATAAAGTTCACTAATACTTATGTGCCGCCAGTAGTTCCGGAAGATCCTACTCCGGACCCTGAAGATCCAACAACCACAACAACTACTACGACAACTACTACAACTACAACAACCACAGATACAACTACAGATACAACTACTACATCAGAAACAACTTCTACTTCAGAGACACAGACTGTAATTGGTGCTTCGCCAGTTCCAATGGTTGATGATGATCCTGAAGTACTTGGTGCAACAAGAATCGCTATGACAGACGAAGAAGAGCAGGTTCTTGGTGAATCAAGAGATTATAAGACAGGGGATGACTTTAGTCTTGCTAAAAACCTTATTGTGATCATTGCTGCAATTGCATCTATCGGAGTAATTGTAGTTATGACTAAAAAACGCAGAGTACACTGATGTATAGCGGTTAAATATTTTATATGCTATGAATATGCTGATACCCTCTTTGCCAATTTAAAGGTAAAGAGGGTATTTTTGTGTGAAGTATTATGATATTACATCCTGTAAAGACTGACATAGAAGTACATCCTGTAAAAAATTACGGTATAAGTCTTTTTATTATCTCTGCATAGTTTTGGGCTTCATGAGGAAAGGTGCAGTCCATGCAGCTTTTAATTGTTTTATCACCCTTTTGAATATATTTAGGGGTGCCCGGACAATCATCGCATAAGTATAAGGGGCAGTAGCAGAAGAGGCAATTCATATGTTCCATATCTTTGTGACATGGATAATATTTACAATCCCTGTTTTCAAAATATTTGAATGAATTCTCCATTTTAATCTCCGTATCTGCTGTGTGATTTTCAAATATTATTATAACACAGAGCGTTTTTATCAAAAAAATATGATTTTTGTCGTTTCGTCGTATAAAATCGACCGTCTGTCAGATTTTTATCCGATTTTTCTTATTGGTGTTAAGCTATTTTATGTCAGCAGGAAATCTAAGCTGACAAATTCCAATAATTAGTTATAAAAATGAGAGGAAATGACAATGAGAAGAAAAATTGCAACTATGGTAATCGCAGGAGCATGTTCGACATCTTTGGCTTTTGGATGTATGGGAATTACATCATATGCTAAGACTGGAAAAGGATCCTCAGATAATAAAAAGACACAGACAGAAGAATCTAGTGAAGATGAGGAGGATGAAACAGAGGATTCCAAGAGCAGCTCAGAGAGTGATTCCAAGAGCAGCTCAGAGAGTGATTCCAAGAGCAGTTCAAAGAGTAAATCTAAAAGCGGATCTAGTAGTTCAAAATCATCAACAACAGATTATGATGATGCAGAAGATGTTCTTGAAGAAGCATTTGAGACCATTTATGATTCTCAATGTATCGGAATGTCAGGTACCTGTACAGTAATTTACGATGATGATGAAGAAGGCGTTCTTCCATCATATGTACTTGCAGATGACGATATATATATGGAAATCCTTACTTATGAGGATGAAGATGAGGCTGCATATCTTATAATCGCATATCCTGGTGATGAGGGATGGACAAGATATATTATTCCTGCTGGAGGAACTGAGGATACTATCAATATAGATGAGTATGATTTCAAGGATGCAGAAGAGTCAGGTTATTCAGTAGCTGTTGGTGATCTTACTTTATATTCATCTGCAGATTGGGAAGAAGATAGTGAAGGTGAGACAATTGAAGCAGAGATAGAGGATTATGATTCCAGCTACACTGCAGATATTGATAAGGACTCAAGAATTGAAAGATTTGAAACTTCTTTTGGAAGTGAATACGAAATATATTATGACGAAGAAGTATCACATATAGTTACTGAGTTTGCAGATCTTCTCTCAGAGATGGAACCTGATGAAGAAGGATATATCGAATCATTCAGGGATGGTCTTGATAGTTCAGATATTTCTGAAGAAGCCAACGACGAAGAAGATGAAGATGATGACGAAGATGTAGAAGTAGAGGCAGAAGAACTTGGTACATATGTAGATACACCTGTTTACTGGCTTGATGATCTTTACAGTAATCTTGATGAAGATGACTATAGCTACGATTATATAGTTGAAGCATTAGAAGCTCTTGATGATGCTATAGATAATGAACTTAGCTTTTATGACAGTGAAGCATTTGGAAAGTTTTCAACAGGATATGATGATAATTGCTATACAAAGGTCAAGAAGGGCAAGACATCTTCATATTATGTACTGTTTTACATACCTGAAACAGATAGCTATGGACAGGTAGAAGTATATGTTGAAAATACTTCAAAGAGCACTCAGAGTGCAATTTATTGTACTATAACAGGATATTCTATATGTGAAGAATAATATGGTAAGCAAAGAGCGGTGTTCAAATGAGAGCATCGCTCTTTTTTATGTTCAAGGCGCTTCATTTTTTGTTGATCATTTGATAAAATGGGAAAGCTGGTGCCATTATCGCACAGATTCTACAATCTGGCAGCAATAAGACATAAAGCATAATCGTGTATAGACATCAGGATGATAGCACAAGGAGGCACAAATATGCTTGGAAGAACACATTTTTTTGTAGGGATTGCTACTGCACTTATGGCCCTAAGACCTGAATCGTTACCTGTTGTAGTAGCAGGAACAGGAGCCGCAGCAATAGGAGGCGTTATAAGTGACATCGATTCCGGAACATCCACAGCCCATAAGGAAGCTGACAAGATAGTTATGGCAGCTGCACTCGCCTTGGGAGCTGTGATCATAATAGAGTACAACTTTCATGTTGGTATATACAGAAGACTTCTTGCTGATAGTAATATTTATCGGATCATAACAGGGAGCGTAGCTTTTATTTTGCTATGTGTATTTGGAATGAGTCAGCCTCACAGATCATTTATGCATTCACTGCTTGCACTTTTCTTATTATCATCATGTGTAGGAATAATATTCCCAGAAGTAACGCCATACTTTGCAATTGGTTATGCATCACATCTGACAATAGACCTTCTTAACAGGAAGCGTGAAAAGTTATTCTGGCCTATGAAAAAAGGATATAGTTTCAACCTCTGTTCTTCTAAAGGGTATGTAAATAAACTGATGTTGGCTGCTGGAATATTTATATTAGCCTTATACATTTCAACACTTCCATATGTGCAGGAGGCATATATGGAAATGTTGGCAGTATTTAGGCTGAATTGAATATATAAAATGATCAAGATAACCCATCACCTTTAGGTGATGGGAATATCTTGATTTCGGGTGCGGGGTCATAAGCCCCGTACCCGTAGAACTGCGTTAGCAGTGATTTTATAACGAGCAAAAAGCGAAGCGTTTGCGAGTTTAATTAATCTGGTAGGAAGATTACATCAATAGTTTCATCTATGTCGTCTATACCTAAATCGTCTGTACTAATGACACCGCTAAGTTTTCCATCTTCATAAGTGAGAACCCAGCCTTTTTCTTTTTCACCATCGTCATTAACTATCTCTACATCTTCAAGAGTGATAGAATCACCGTCGATTTCATATTCGCCTTCTTCAGTTTCATCCAGATCAGAGAGATCTATTTCTGCCATCATATCCTCGAGAAAAGCCTCTTTTGAGTCATAGCCCATAAGCTCCCAGACTGAAGAGTAGCCATAGCTTTTAAGGGCATCATCAAGTGTGATACCTGATGATTCTAATTCTTCTTCCAAAAGAGCAGTGATGTAGGCTTCAATGTTATCTCCTATGAATGTCTTCAAACTTTCAATAGTAGTTTCACCATCAAGTGAAAGAGTATATTCTCCTTCAGAAAGTTCAAGATGATATGGCATTACTACAGAACCTGACCATTCGAAATCTGAATCAGTACCTATCTCAGCTTCAAGGCTTTGAATGAAAAGATCTGTTAAGTCAATATCTGCAGTATAATTTCCATCGAACTTTTCATAATCAGTATCATGCTTTGATGATGAACTTTTTGTGGAGCTACTATCTTTAGAACTGTTATCTTTGGAACTGTCTTTATCAGAATCCTTGTCTTTATCAGAATCCTTGTCTTTGTCAGTATCCTCATCTTCATCAGGTAATGTGCTTGAATCTTCTGCGCTATCATTTTCGGAAGTAATTGAATCTTCGGTACTATCATCAGATGTGCTTGAATCCTCAGCACTGTCATCTTCAGACGAGCTTGAATCTTCTGCACTATCTTCGGTATCTGGATAGTTTAAATCTATTGCTTCACTACATCCAACGAGCGAAAACAACATAGTAGTTGTAAGCATAAGCGCTCCAAGTTTTTTCTTCATATATTTGTTCCTCCTATAAAACCTGTTATAACTTGTATCAATGTAAAAGTTATGATTAATACAAAAAAATTCTAAAATATCTGGACTTTTATGTCAAAATAATAAGTGGAAGATAGCTACTTGATGCAGCTCCTTCCACTTATTTTATGAATAAATATTATATTCTGCGTTGTGAATTAGTCTTCGTCAAGCTCAAAAGTGACGTCTAAATTTTCATCTATGCCATCAAGTCCAAACTCAGATGTATCAAGGATACCTGTAAGGGAACCATCTTCATAAGTGAGAACCCAGCCTTCGCCTTCTTCACCGTCTTCACTAATTGTCTCTACGCCTTCAAGAGTGATAGAATCACCGTCGATTTCGTATTCGCCTTCTTCTGTTTCTTCCAGTTCAGATATATCCATTTCAGCCATCATTTCATCAAGGAAAGCATCCTTTGAATCATAGCCCATAAGCTCCCAGATTGAAGAGTAGCCATAGCTTTCAAGGGCTTCATCAACTGTTAAGCCTGCAGCTTCAAGTTCAGTAGCAAGAGCTTCGCTTATATAAGTTTCAATGTTGTCTCCTACGAATGTCTTAAGGCTTTCAGCTGTAGCATCGGCATCAACAGAAAGAGTATACTCACCTTCAGAAAGCTCAAGATGGTAAGGCATTACTACAGAACCTGACCATTCGAAATCTATTTCAGACCCCATTTCAGATTCAAGACTTTCTACGAAGACATCTGTTAAGTCGATATCTGCAGTATAGTTTCCATCAAAATTTTTACCGCATCCAACAAGTGAGAACATCATTGTTGCAGTGAGCATAAGTGCTCCGATTTTTTTAATCATAATAATTTCCCTCCTAAAAAATAACACAACTATAAATTTGTAACATAACTCTTAATAAAAATCAAGGCATTCGTTCGAAAAAAAATGATTTTTCGTTAAATAAAAATATGAGAAAATGCCGTAATGTAAAGGTTGTTCTTGAATAATAAAAAAATATAAAAAAGACGGAAAAAAAGACTATTTATATAAGAAAGTGTGGTTATCCTTTACATTGACACATAATCAGTAATTTGTTAAAACTTATACTGTTGCGATTTACAATAAACAATTACATGTACGGTAAATGTCCACCTTTTTGCTCTTTGAGTGAAGCAGGCGTTTATCGTTTTTTATATGTAAAAAAGGAGAGGAAAAAATTATGGAAAAATATGAGTTTTTAAAAGATCTTGCGATTATTCTGTTATCAGCAAAGTTCTTTGGAATTGTTGCCAAAAAGATCAAAGCTCCTCAGGTAGTAGGAGAGATCATTGCCGGTCTTGTAGTAGGCAGCTGCGTTCTT
>NZ_JAILQF010000460.1 GCF_024699075.1 Butyrivibrio sp. | reverse complement strand
ATGGCAGAAGGAAGTGAAGATAAGAAGTTTACGATACTTGCTCTTGCCTACTCAGATGAAGAGATGACTCTTACAAGTGATAGTAGCGCACAAACAGCTTCTACAGAAGAACATACTGACGCAACTATGCTGGATGTATATGGTGACTCCTTTAAGCTTGGAGTAGCACTTCCAAATGGCGTCTTCTATGATATGTCAACCTATGATGCTACAGTCAAAGACAATTTTAACAGTATTACTTGTGAAAATGAGATGAAGCCTGAATCTCTTCTTGACAGAGATGCTTCACAAAATGGCCTTCCTGATTCATATTATGAGCCTTGCGTACATTTTGATAACTGTATGCCAAGTATTGAATACTGCGAAGATAATAACATAGCAATGAGATTCCATACTCTTGTATGGCATAGCCAGACTCCCAGATGGTTCTTTACAGAGGATTATACAGATAGCGGAGAACTTGTAGACAGAGAGACAATGCTTAAGAGAATGGAGAGCTATATCAAGTCCGTTCTTACATATTTTGAAGATGAGCATCCGGGTCTTATCTACGCTGTAGACGTTGTAAATGAAGCATTTGATGTTGGCGATGGAGATGAAAACGGAATAAGGCAAAAGAACAATCTCTGGTATGAAGTTGTTGGTGCTGACTATTATGTAAAAGCATTTGAATATGCAAATAAGTATGCTTCCGATGATATGAAGCTTTTCTATAACGATTATGCCTGCATGTGGAAGGGTGATCTTATTCTTGAAAATCTTTCACAGATCAAGGAGAACGGCTGGATTGACGGAATAGGAATGCAGTCACATCTGTCTACAACAGATGATATAGACAAGTTCCTTGAAACAGCAAAGTCTTTTCTTGAAGCAGGATATGAGGTTCAGGGAACAGAGCTTGATATAGGAGTTAAGTCAAAGACTGCTACAGAGTTTCAGAAGCAGGCTGAGCTTTATAAGGCATATTTTGATGGAATGCTTGAACTAAAGAATGAAGGCTACAATATTACAAGTATCACAGTATGGGGAATTGATGATGCCCATACCTGGAGAAGCGGCGAAGATCCACTTCTGTTCGACAAAGATTTACAGAAAAAAGAAGCCTACTATGAAATAGTAGAAGATTAAGAATATATTTTAGAAGTATGAGGAAAAATTGATGCAGAGTTTGAATCCTATTATAAAAACAGATTATCCTGACCCGGAGGTTATTAGGGTTGGTAATACATATTATATGGCAAGTACAACCATGTACTTTTTCCCAGGATGTGCAATATTAAGATCTTATGATCTTAAGAACTGGGAGATAGTAAACTATGTTTTTGATAAACTTGAGGATAGCTCTGCTGAGAACCTCGAGAGAGAAGAAAGTATCTACGGTCATGGAATGTGGGCACCTACGCTCAGATTCCATAATGGTACATATTATGTAGCCTTTTCGTCGGTTGATATTAAAAAGACTTACTTTTTTACCACAGACGATATTGAAAATGGAACCTGGGACAAGCACTATATGGAAGGCTTCTTCCATGACCTTTCCTTATTGTTTGATGATGATGGAAGAGTATACGTAATATATGGTAATAAAGACATATGGATCACAGAGCTTGAACCCGATCTTTCTGAGATCAAAAAAGACGGACTATCAAAAATCATAATATCTGATACTGAAGATGTTTTTCTTGGATATGAGGGAGCACATGCCTATAAGATAGATGGATACTATTATATATTTCTTATCCACTGGCCTGTGAGTACAGGTATCAGAACTCAGGTAGTGTATAGAAGTAAGTCACTTGACGGAGGGTATGAAAAAAGAGATCTTGTAATAGATGATATCGGTAACCCTTCAAGAGGAGTTGCCCAGGGAGGTATCGTAGATACTCCTGATGGAAAATGGGTATCATTTTTGTTCCAGGACTGCGGAGCTGTAGGAAGAGCCCCTGTAATTGTCCCTCTTACATTTAAGGACGGGTTCCCTTATGTAAGTGATGACTGCAAGGTTCCTTCTGACAAGCAGATTATTAAGTTTCTTGATGGGCAGGATTTGGCTAAAGGTCATAAATATGATAAGCTATACACCTCAGATGATTTTGTATACGACGTAAGACAGACATCTCATCCTAAGCTTAAGATGCAGTGGCAGTGGAATCATCTTCCCAGTGACTCAGGCTGGAAGATAAAGCATGAGGGCGGCCTTGAAATTAAGAATACCAAAATTGCCACAAACCTTGTTCATGCCAAGAACATGCTCACACAGCGTATGATGATGCCAAAGTGTGAGGCTATTGTTACTGCTGATATAAGCGGCCTTAAGGATGGGGACGTTGCTGGAATATGTGCTCTTCAGGGATGCTATGGCCTTGTAGGTGTCAGAAACCAGTCCTTCCAAAAAGAACTTGTAGTTATGGTCAGAAAGAAAGAGGAAGTTGATAAATTTGACAGAAGAATAGATTTTCTTCCCGGTAATGTTGTCTTTTCGCGTATAATAGATACAGATGTTGTAAGACTTAAAATATGTGCCGATTTTACTGATAATAAGGATACTGCATATTTTTATTATGACATAGGTGATGGATTTATAGATACAGGAATAAAACATAAGCTTCATTTTGGACTTGATCACTTTACCGGATGCAGATTTGGACTCTTTAATTATGCTACTAAGCAGGCTGGAGGCAAGGTCGTATTTAACAGTTTTGAATATGAAGCTTAAAACTCAAGGCTTAACAGGCCTTTAGAGATTTGAAGATCTTCATAGAATGAAAAATAGCATTATTACAAAGCTCAATTCAATGGGCATCAAGCCAAAAATAATATTGTTCTATCTCGTATGTGTTATGATACCTCTTTTAATTGCCGATGGCATAATCGTAGGTATTATATGGAATGCGGAAAATAAGGAGAGGCAGACCTCAAATGAAGGAGTTGCCTCTTCTATTGAGTTTACTCTAAAATCTGATTTTGGGACTATAGATGAGATGTCCAAATCAGTATATCTTAACAGTGGTCTGTATGATTTTCTAAATAGTAAATACGCATCTGAATATGATTATTATATGGCATTCAGAAATCTAAGGAAGACTTCGACTCTTTGGAATTTTGCAAGTCTTGAGCATTGCAGCTTTAATTTTTATGCCGATAATTATACCCTTGTAAGCGGAGGAGGTATTCAGGATATTGATAAGATAGTGGATACTGCCTGGTACAAGGATTTTAAAAATTCAGACAAGGACAAGCTCCTTTGGATCGGTTATTACAAGGATACGTCCAAAGATGTGTATGCCCAAAGGCATATATATCTTATTCAGGCTATGGACTATTATACTAAGCCTTCTAAAGAAAAACTTCTTGTATTTGAATTTGATTATGACTATCTCGTAAGCGAGTTAATGAGTCTTTCAGGAACTGATGATAATCTTTCGTACGAAATCGTTGAAGGAGACAGGGTAGTTTTGTCCAATGACTTGTCCGATACTTCCCAAAGTGATTTCAGAACTAAAGCTTCAGATGACAGAATTGCATATAGCAGGCAGACATCTGTCTATGGCTGTGATATGCAGATTAATATTCTAAGAACAGATAATTATATTAAAAGGACTATACAAAAAAATATTTTTATAGTCCTTATTCTTGTTGCCATAAGCTTTATTCTTCCTTATCTGGGACTGGTTTTCTTTAGAAATAATTTCTCCAACAGGCTGATAAAACTCAGCAATACAGTAAATAAATATAATGATGAACATCTGGAGCTTTCAGGCGAAACAGAAGGAAGCGATGAAATAGCCCTTCTGGCTAAAAACTATAATACAATGGCAAACAGGATCAATTATCTTATAGATACAGTCTACAAGCATCAGCTTCGTGAGAGTGAATCTATCATGGCAAAGCAGAAAGCAGAGCTTCTGGCCCTTCAAAGCCAGATCAATCCTCATTTCCTTTTTAATGCACTTGAAAGTATCAGGATGCACAGCATAATTAAACGCGAGCAGGAAACAGCCAGAATGATAGAGAATCTTGCTGTTATACAAAGACAGTACGTTGAATGGGACAGTGATATTGTAAAGATCAGTGAAGAAATGAACTTTGTCACTGCATATCTTGACATCCAAAGCTACAGATTTGGTGACAGACTTTCTTATTCACTTGACATTGATGATGAAGTCAAAGATATTGAAATACCTAAGCTTTCCATAGTAACATTTGTTGAAAATGCCTGTATTCATGGTGCTGAACCTAAGCCTACAAAGTGCTGGATATTTGTAAGGGCATATAAGAAGGATGATGATATCGTCATAGAAATTGAAGATACCGGAATAGGTATGGAAGAAGACGATATAAAGGCTTTGTCAGACAGAATGAATAATGCAAATATAGATATGCTTAAACAGGGAATCAGGGTTGGCATTATAAATGCCTGCCTAAGGCTTAAAATGTATGCTGATGGTAAAATAGACTTTGAAATATCGTCAGAACTTGCAGTTGGAACTATAATCACAATAAAGATACATAAAGATAATTAACTGTCCAAGATATCAGATTCGCAAGGAGATAGGATTGTATATAATGTGCGAAGTTTGAGTAAAATAATAATTTAGGTAGTGATAAGACTTAGTTAATTAGAGATAAAGGATAGATATAATGCTCAGGGTAATGTTAGTTGATGATGAACCACATATTTTGCAGGGACTTAAGGCTCTTATAGACTGGAACAGTGAGGGCTATGAGATAGTTAATGCTTCGTCAAATGGTCAAATGGCGCTTGATTATCTGAAAGGAAACAAGGTTGATCTGATCATAGCTGATATCAAGATGCCGGTTATGACAGGACTTGATCTGTTAAAAGAAATCAGGGACAGGAATTTAAGTGATGCTGCATTTGTGATCAGCAGCGGATATGCTGATTTTTCCTATGCACAGACTGCAATAAAATATGGTTGCAGTGGATATGTGCTTAAACCTGTAGATAAGGAAGCTTTACTTGAAATACTTAGGGAAGTAAAGACAAAGACCGATTCAGAAGGCAGATCTGAGATAACCAAAGAGATGGAAGATGCTTATTTTGAACGTAATCTTATAAGAGTTATCAAGGGAAAATTCGACGATGCTATTTTAAGTAAAGTCATGGACAAGATCATAGATGATGACGTAGTCAGATACATAGAGATACAGTCAGAAGATAACTATCCTGTTGATGATGACAGAGATGATGCAGATATGATCTTGGCTCAACGAAAGATATACGAAGCTGCAAGGTCCTTTCTTGGAGAAAATGAGCGCAATGCAGTATTTGATCCTTCAGGACATGACAAGATATATGATGTCGGCTTTATATATACCAAGGTTTTGTCTTCCATGAAGGGATTAAATGAAAACGAGTATATTAAAGAGCTTCATGATTATATATGCGATTATTCAGGCATTAGCGTAGACCTTTATGTTGGTAAGAAAGTTAAAGGCATAAAGAATATAACCAAATCTTATGGCACAGCCTGCAGACTCAGATATCTCAAGGGATTTAGAGAAAAGCAGAGTATATACAATTACGATGATAATGATGTAAAAGGTAATAATGATAAAGTCTTTATATTGAAAGACGATATTGACCGTTATATTCACTGCGTAGAAGAAAATGATAAAACCAAGATTCTGGAAAGTATAGATAAACTCTATGCCGAAATGAGAGATCCTGGCATAAGCTCTTTTATGGATATTAATATCAATTATATAGTTTTTCAGCTTATTAATCTTGCAGCAAAGCAGGATGACGATATAGATCAGGAAGAAGTTCTCAGGATCATTAGTGAGAAGACCTTTGAAAATGGAGTTCTTAGAGGAAGTAAAGAGCATCTTAAGCAGTTTTCACTTGAATATGCAGATTACCTTTCTCAGCTTCGCAAGAATGTCTGCAGAGGGGCACTCTCTGATATAGAAAAAGAGATAAGAAATAATTATATGACTAATCTGACCCTGAAAGGCCTTGGAGATAAATACTATGTAAACAGTGCTTATCTTGGACAGCTTTTTCACAAAAAATATGGATGTTCCTTCAAGGATTACCTGAATAATTTCAGGATTGAGAAAGCTGTAGAGCTTCTTCTTACGACAGATATGAAGACTTATGAAATAGGCACAGCAGTCGGATATAAGGACGTAGATTATTTTGTCAATAAATTCATAGCTGTAAAGGGCTGTACACCTGTAAAGTTCAGAAAACAGGAAAAGCAAAGGTAATTATGTATGAAGATTAAAAAGATCACAGCTATAGCTCTTGTACTTTTGGTTGTAGCCGGGCTTATTATTGTGAACAGTATAGGGAAAAATAAACAGACTGAGATCAAGGAATTTACTGCCTTCTTTTCGGTTCCCGGAACTGAGCTCAATAAGAACAATTATATTCAGAATATAATCGCAGAAAAGACCGGAGTTAAGATAAATGAAAGCTGGCTTCATGGTCAGACAGGACAGGAAGCTGTAGCTATGCTTATTTCAACAGGAGATTATCCGGATTTTATTGATGGCGGAGATTCTTCCAAACAGTTGTATGAGGCAGGGGCACTTATTGCGCTTGATGATTATCTTGAAAAATATCCTAACATAAAGGCTTTGTATTCTGATGATGAGTGGAACAGGTTGAGGCAGGATGATGGCCATATATACTGGATCCCGCAGTTTCAGAATATAAAAGGAGAGGACAGCTCCTGTACACATAATGATGAAGCTTTCTGGATTCAGGCAAGAGTACTTAAATGGGCTGGATATCCAGAAATTAGAACACTAGATCAGTACTTTGATCTTTTGGAAGCTTATTATGAAGCCAATCCTACTATGGAAGATGGAACACCAAATATTCCATATACGATTCTGTGTGAGGACTGGAGATACTTCTGTCTGGAGAATGTACCTCAGTTTCTGGACGGCTATCCAAATGACGGATCTGTAATTGTAGATACGGATACTATGGAGGTTGTCGACTATAATACAACCCCAACAGCAAAAGCCTATTTTATGAAGCTTAACGAAGAGTTTCATAAAGGTATAGTTGATCCTGAATCCTTCACCCAGACGTATGAAGAGTATATAGCCAAGCTTTCATCAGGAAGAGTGCTTGGCATGGTAGACCAGTGGTGGGATTTTGCTTATACAGCAGGTGATGCTATAGTTCAGGCCGGTCTTGATAAACAGGGCTGCGAATATGTGCCACTTCCTATCACGATATCAGAAGATGTTCAAAACAAGTGGCATACATCAGGTGGCGTTATCAATATATCAAGTGGACTTGCAGTTACTACAAGCTGCGAGGATGTGGAGGGCGCTTTACAGTTTATAAGTGACCTTCTCGACCAGGATATTCATAACTTAAGATTTTGGGGAGTTGAAGGTATAGACTACGAAATTGACGATGACGGTCTCTTTTACAGAACCCCTGAGCAAAGGGCTAATATTGTAGACACATCCTATAAATTATCACACATGTGCGGCTATTCTTATTTCCCACAGTGGGGCGGAACAAGTGATGATGGAATAAATGCCAATCTTCCAATAGACCAGCCAGGAGAATTTTACGACGGATTAAGCGATAGCCTCAAAGAGTGCTTTAGTGCTTACGGCGTAAGAACCTATGTAGAAATGCTTGGAACCAATGAATCTCCAGGTATATGGTACCCAATGTACTCATATTCCAACAGCATGACAACTGCAACATCCGGCGGCTATACCTGGATCAAAATGAACCAGATCAAGCACGAATACCTCCCGCAGGTAGTAATGTCAGACGACTTCAGCTCCATGTGGAAAAAATACATGAAAGCCTACAAAAGGTGCAACCCCCAGGACTTCCTCGACGAAATGCAGGCAGAGCTCGACCGCAGAATATCCACCTACTAGCCGCCCTGCACGTACCTCCCCTGTGGCCAATCAGCCCCGCAGCCCTGCGCTTGGCTGCGCCTTCTGCCCCTGCCCCGCCTGGCTATGAACCGGTCTATTCTTACTTCACGCCTCAAAGCAATCGGGTCATTTGGATTTTTCCAAATACATATGCCGCTTCGCCAAACTCGCTCCTGCGCCCTATGTCTGGCCACATACCGTTAGAGGAGGAATTAAGATTTTCCTTGCTTTTTTCTTAATGCCGTATACTTTGCTTCCGGCATGCCGGAATGTGTGTCTGAGCAGGACGCAGTAGTATATAAAAGGTCAATATTCACCAGCTCGCTTTGCGAGCTTATTACAACAATAAAGATGTGAACTCTCGAGCACGTGCTCGAGGATTCACATCTTTTTGTTGTAGGTGCGTAGCACCATGGTGAATATTGACAGTACAATTTAAAGCGCGTCCTGCGAGTTTCACATGGAGGCATGCCTTGTTGGAAGCAAAGTTCGGCATTTAGAAAAAAACAGGAAAATATTATCTGACGACGCTAACGGTATGTGGCCAGCATAGGAGCGCAGGATCTCAAACATGTGGCGCGCGGCATATAGGAAAAATCCAAAGGCCCCTCATTTTGGCGTAAGAAGTAAGAATAGACCGGTTCATAGCCAGGCGGGGCAGGGGCAGAAAAGGTGCGCGGGGCGGCGGGGAAGCAAGAAATGGGAAAAAGCGCAGGGCGGCGGAGAGGAGCAGAAGGCGTAAAAAGAAGCTGCACAGAAACGGAGCCGGAGAGGCATGCAAGTTTGTGTGCAGCTTTGGGGTAGTGATTTTATTTATAATCTGTGGAGTGGATCATGCTTTCTTCTGTATTCGCTTGGAGTGCATTTGTTGACCTGTCTGAAGATTCGGTTGAAGGTCGAGATGCTTACAAAGCCTACTGCAAGTGATACTTCTGTAATTGACAGATCAGGTCTTGCCAGAAGGTCTGATGCTGCCTTTATTCTTCTGTGTGTAAGATATTCGTTAAAGGTGAAGTTTGTATACTGTTTGAATAGCCTTGAGAAATGGAACTTGCTAAAGCCGGCCTTGTAGGCAATGGATTCAAGGCAAAGGTTTTCCATGTAATTCTCGTCGATGTATTCAAGGACTTCGTTAAATTTATCTATATATTCTTTCTGCTTGTAAATTCTTGTGTTTGAAAGCTTCATCTCTGATATTCTGTACTTGGCGATGATAGAGAACAGTTCCAGAAGGTGAGAGTAGATCATTATATCAGCAAAATCGCTTTCTGAGAAATACTCGGTTCTCATCTGGATGAAGAGGTCATATATATCGTCATATACAGGTAAAAATGTCTCTTTCTTTATTACGATCGGCTTTCCAAGAATAGTGTTGATAGAGCTGAATCCACTTAATTTCTCCAAAAAATGAAGATCAAAAAGGAAAATAAACCTGGTGCCTGTTTCCGGTGCATGAAGTGAATGAAGAGATCCTGAAGGAATAAACAATATTTCTCCGGGATTTATATGAAATGTCTCATTGGATATTGTGACATCATACCAGCCTTCAACGGGCATGATGATCTCAATTGCATTGTGCCAGTGAGTTTCATAATCATCATTCTGGTCGTTGTACCAGATCCTGAGCGTAGAATCATTAAGATATTGTACGATCTCCTGATTCTTATTAAGCTTTCTTGAACCTACATAATCCCTGTTAATTATGTTTATCTCGGAATTTATCTTTGGTGCAGCTAAAGTCATTTAAATCCCCCCGTACTATGTTATGTCTACGACTTATCAGCAATAAAAAAATGTTAACATGTGAGATTTAAAAAAAATACATGAAAAATTATTGTATTTTATAAGAAAAAATATGACACTTTTGGATCGATAAAACAACAAAATTATTGCTATTTAAAGTAAGCAAATTCTGAATACGAGTGCGCAATATCTGGCAAGTTTC
>NZ_JAILQF010000183.1 GCF_024699075.1 Butyrivibrio sp. | reverse complement strand
GAGAATTTGTTCATTGGTAAATGTGGTCTTGTTAGAAGAAACATGGAAAACAAGTGGAGGAATTGGATATTATGGCTGAAATTTGGGATTTGTATGATCGCGACGGAAATAGAACCGGAGAAACATGGGTAAGAGGCTTTGGTAATTTCAAAGATATTCCGGAAGAAAGATATCACCTTGGCGTTGATATCCTTGATATAGCTATTGATAAGCTTCAGGTTAATGCGGATGAGCTTGGCGTTTCAGATTGCATTCATGGCTTTGTAGATACGATTGAGCATTATCCGATAACAATAGGTACATATGACCTGATCATTGCAGTTTCTGCCTTGGAGCATGTGGAAAGCAAAGAGATCTTTTGGAATAAACTAAGAGAGATCAGAGATGGAATAAAAACTGACGGGATAGTTTGCCTTGTAATCAATTCAGATGTCAGGGAAAAGAATAAAGAGACTCTTGAAGATCTCGAGCCACAATTTGAAGTGAATCTATCTACAAAGGAGCTTCAGAGCTGCATTGATGATATATTCTCTGAATGGGATACAATCAAAAGAACTGTAAGTTATCAGGAATATTATATTCCCAGAGATGTTATTACAAGCCATCTCACGACTAATGTAGTGACATATGTTGGAATTTATGCAGGATATTGATATAGTTAATGCCACTCTTCATAGTTGTTTTGAAGCATTTACATATGGCGGAGCTATCCTTGACAATAATTGCATTTGATCATAGAATTTAATTATAATTCGGCATAACACACAAATGCCGAATAAGAATCAAATTTCAAGTTGAGGGAGAAATTATGTCAGAATCATCAATACTTCCTGAAGATAAAAAGCTTTTTTCCGTGCAGGAGCTTAAAGACTATGGTTTTTCGCTGTATAAGATCAGCAAGCTAGTTGATGAAGGGAAGCTAATAAAACTAAATAAAAGATATTATGAGAATGCAGAGTATTGTGGAGAAGAATCCGATTTCTACTATGCAGAGGCATATGCTCCGAAGGGAGTAATATGTCTGCTTAGTGCTGCAGTTTATTATCATCTCACAACTTTTATCCCCGATGCTGTTGATGTGGCTATTCCGAGAAAATCAAAGGTTTCTACGATTCCGGATTGGCCACAGATTAACATTCATTATTATACAGATAGCAGGCATGAACTAGGAGCAATAACGGTAAAGGAAGGTAAGAATGAATTCCAGATATATGATATAGAGAAAACCGTTGTTGATATCGTATTTTACAGAGAAAAAGTTGGGATTGAAGAAACAAAGGAAATCCTTGTGTCATATCTTCAAAGGAAGGATCGAAATCTTAACAGACTTCTCAAATATGCAGAGTTAATGAAATGCGATAAGACAATGAGACAATATCTGGAGGTTCTCGTATGATAAGCGCAATATCAGTAAAAGATAGGCTAAAGAACAAGGCAATTGCAAGTGGTAAAACTTTTCAGGAAGCGCTGGTAACGTATGGATTGGAACGAACCGTATACAGGCTATCGGTGTCAGAGTATATAGAGCGCTTTACATTGAAAGGTGGTATTTTTCTTTATGCGTTATTTGATGGTGAGTTTGCAAGAGCAACAAGGGATATTGACCTTCTTGCAAAGAATATACCAAATAATGTGGAAGATATGAAAAAGGTATTTGAAAATATATTTTCCATTTCATGCGATGATGCGCTTACGTTTGATCTTGATACCTTGGATGTCAAAGAGATCACTGAATTTAAGGAATATCATGGTGTGAATGTTTCTATTATGGCATATTTGGACAGGACTAAGGTTCCGGTTTCAATTGATATTGGGTTTGGTGATGTTATTTATCCTGAGAGAATAAAGATGGAGTTTCCAGTACTGCTCGATATGGAGATACCTGAGATTTACGCTTATTCAATTTCTTCGGTTATTTCAGAGAAGTTTGAGGCAATTGTTTCTTTAGGAGATGCTAATAGCAGATATAAAGACTTTTATGATATATACATACTAGCTGACAGGTATGATTTTGATGGGGCAGAACTTAAAGAAGCAGTTAAGGAAACATTTGAGCACCGTGGAACAGGTTTTGATGATATATTTGCATTTACTGATGATTTCTTAGCAAGTGGTATACATCAAAGCAGGTGGAAGGCCTTTCTGAAAAAGAAGAAAGCTGTGGTAAATACAGAGTTGGAAGATGTAGTAATATTGCTTAAGGCGATGTTGCTTCCGATTGTTGATAGCATAACTAGAGGAATAGATTATTCATCAGAGTGGGATCATTTAGCTAAAAGGTGGAAATAAGAAATCGTTAAAAAAATCAAGCTGATTCTATTATGCAAGTTATGCTTCAAATGGGCTTTCTGGATCAAAATAAACGTTATATTGAATATTAATTAACAATAACTTACACTAAATAATGGAACTATTTTTCTCATTTTTTCAAAACGAAGTCAAGTGTGAGGAAACTATATGGGTAATAATAGAAAGCGTAAGTTATTGTTGGTAACCATGTCCATAGCAATGGTATGTTCTCTAGGTACAGGCTGTGGCAAGTTGTTAACAAGAATCTGAGCATCATAAATGAATGTTGCAGATATAATGACTATAATTCCGGTTATGAATTTGATACCTATTCATACAAATCTCATTCCTACTACGTAGAAAGTGGTAAGAAGATAGAACTTTCTGACATTGTGGCAGATGAAGATGCCTTTTTTCCCATTCTATCTGAGAAGGTCAAGGTCGTCGTAGATGATGATCTTATGGTGTCTATGGGCAAGCCTTCAACCAATGAGCATCAGAGATATATGCATATAACACCGACGGTGAATATATGTATGTTTCAGGATTTCTTTTGTCATACGACGAAGACAGCAGGCTTTACTATCCTGAATATGAAGGTAGCGCCAGCGATTACTTTTTTTCCTATATCATAAGAGTGATAAAAATGTCATTATCGAAGACCATGACGAATTCGGTTACGGTAAGATGAACAGCTATGTTCTTAAAGATGGCAGGATAGAAGATGGTGATGGCATAGACGCAGGAATTGCACCGTTCAAATGGGTGGTTTTAGTTAATTACAAAAAGCTCTCACCATAGTTTATATGATGAGAGCTTTTTATATTAAAAAGGGAGGTTATGAAAAAAATTTCAGATATATACAAAGCTGTAGTAGTGGTTATTTTGGGGGATTAGATGTGGTTAGCTACTTCGAATGCATCCCAGATACCATACATGATGTTGGATACCTGCTTAGCATCGCCAAGGAGGTAGATCTCGTCTACATCATTCTTGTACTGGTTGTAGAGTGTATTCTCGCTTGCATAACCTACGCAAAGTACTACGCTGTCAGCTTCAAGCTCTTTAGTTCCTTCGCCTACAGATGCCTTTAATACGCCGTCCTTGTATTCTGTAACTTTAGCACCTGTAACAACGTCGATACCGTTGAATGGAATGAGCTTTTCAAGCATTTCCTTATTAGCTGAGCAGAGAGGTCCGTTAACTGCCATGAGCTTATCAAGAGCTTCTACTATAGTTACCTTTTTGCCCTTCTGAGCAAGGTCAAGTGCAAGTTCGCATCCTACAAGACCGCCGCCGACTACAACTACCTTGTCTCCGGCATCTTTCTTGCCAAGAAGTACCTGCTCTGCAGAGTAAACCTTGTCATCATCGCCAAGTGAGAACATCTTAGGACGAGAACCTGTAGCAAGGATAACAGCATCATACTGACTATCAAGGATCTCCTTCTCAGTAGCCTTTGTATTCATGTGAACTTCTACATTAAGGCGTACCATTTCATCTTCGTACCACTTAGCAAGTGCGATATCGTCTTCCTTGAATGCCGGAGCACCACCAGGGATGAGGTTACCGCCAAGTCTGTCTGATGCTTCATAAAGGACAGGCTCATGACCTCTTTCTGCAAGTACGCGTGCAGCTTCACAACCTGCAACACCGCCGCCTACTACGAGGACTTTTTTCTTCTTAACAACAGGGTTGTACTTGTTAAGTCTCTCTTTGCCTGCCTGAGGGTTAACAGCACAGTTGATGAGAGAGTAAGTCTGGATACGACCCATGCAGCCTTCCTGACAGCTGATACATGGACGGATCTGTGAGAGGTTACCTCTACGGATCTTGTTAACGATATCAGGATCAGCAAGTGTAGGACGACCAAGGGAGATCATGTCGCAGATATTCTTGTCAAGACAGTCAATAGCTGTATCAGGGTTATCTACACGACCTGCCATGATAACAGGGATATTTACATTCTCCTTAGTGATACGTGCAAATTCCTTGTAAGGAGCCTTCTCCATGTACATCGGAGGGTGATTCCACCACCATGCATCGTATGTTCCTGCGTCTACGTCAAGAGCGTCATAGCCGAACTTCTCAAGGAGCTTTGCTGCCTCGATACCTTCTTCGATATCACGGCCTTTTTCTTCGAATTCTTCGCCCGGAAGAGCACCTTCACGGAAGTCCTTGACCATGCTCTTAAGTGAGAATCTCATTGCAACAGGGAAGTCCCAGCCACAAGTCTTAGCAATCTCTTCACGGATCTCTTTAGCAAATCTGAGTCTGTTCTCAAGTGATCCGCCGTATTCATCTTCTCTGTGATTGAAGAAGGAGATAGCAAACTGGTCGATAAGGTATCCTTCGTGTACAGCGTGGATCTCAACGCCGTCGAAGCCTGCACGCTTAGCATTGTAAGCACCCTTACCAAAGCTCTCTACGATTCCGTGGATCTCTTCTACAGTAAGTGGACGGCAAGTCTTGTCAAGCCATCTGTGCGGGATAGCAGAAGCAGATACAGGAGGGAACTCTCCAAGGTTTGTAGGGATAGTAACGCGTCCGAATCCGCCGCTCATCTGCAGGAATATCTTAGAACCGTAAGCGTGTACACGCTCTGTCATCTCACGGCTTGTTCTTACGAACTGAACCGGATTGTAAGTTGAGTTAGGTGTATTAGGAAAAGAAGGCTTCTCAACTTCAGTGTCTGAGAATGTTACACCTGTGATGATAAGACCGATGCCGCCCTTGGCACGTCTTGTGTAGTAATCAATACCTCTGTCATTCCAGCCGCCTTCGCAGTCGCCAAGACCAAGTGGTCCCATGGGCGCCATAGCGTAGCGGTTCTTGATTTCGAGCTTACCGATCTTGATAGGCTCAAAAAGTCCCTGGTACTTCATTTAATTGTCCTCCTACCTGTTTATTATTTGTATATAATGGAAAAATATCGAAACATGCGTATGTAGCATGCTTCATAAGCCGGGTGAAAAAGCTTAACTTGCCTTTGTTAAACTTTTATCATATGCATTAATTTTATAATATTCACGTGCTATGAACCATCAACAAAAGGTGGATAGGGTTAAACAAAACATTTCGGTTATTGACTCATATAGCTAAAAAGTGCTAGGATTAAGTGAAATTAATATTGTAGTAGGGCTGGCATTGCTGGCCACGGTTAGGAAATCCATAATCCATCTCGGGTCATGGATTTTTTTTTGCATCAAATAAGCTAATACATTTATACTTCCAACTCGGACGGTTGAATAATATATATTTGGAAAGGATATAAAACAATGCAAAACGAATTATTTGAAAAAACACCTATTCCCAAGGCTTATATGAAGATGGCGCTGCCTGTTGTTATGGGTATGGTAGTTACTCTTATTTATAATCTTGTAGATACTTATTTTATCGCGCTGACAGGTAATACGGATCTTATTGCAGGAGTATCTTTGTGCGCACCTTTATTTACACTGCTTCTGGCAATAGGAGATATATTTGGAATAGGCGGAAGCTCTGTGATCTCAAGAGCCCTTGGATCACATGACAGAGATGGAGCAAGGAGTAAGAGTACATTTTGTATATATACTTCTATTATCACAGGTATTATTTTTACTATACTTATGCTGGTATTTAAAAAGCAGGTAGTTATGCTCCTTGGAGCTACTGATAATACTTATGATTATGCTAAGCAGTACTATACATGGCTTATTCTTGCTTCAACTTTTGTCATCTTTTCACTGGTTCCGTCTAATCTTTTAAGAGCAGAAGGTAAGGCTATGGAATCGATGGTAGGATCTGTTGTTGGAACTGTTGTTAATATAATCCTTGATCCTATATTTATCTTTAAACTGGGGCTTGGCGCGGCAGGAGCTGCCATGGCAACTGCCATAGGTTATGTTGTTACATCTGTCTTTTTTGTCATAATAATTGTCAAAAAGAGTGATGTGTTGTCTATAGATCCGGCAAATCTAAGTTTTGATGTTAAGACATTCTCCGGAGTTTTGGCTATAGGACTTCCTTCCAGTATCACAAACCTGATGCAGACAGTGGGTATCACCCTCACCAATAGATACCTGCAGCCTTACGGTGATGACAATATCGCCATTATGGGTATCGTCCTTAAGATCGTTAATATAGCTGTACTTGTAATTGTTGGTCTATCTTTTGGCGGTCAGCCTCTTATTGGCTATTGTTATGGAGCAAAACTTAAGGACAGGCTTAAGAAGATCATGGGATTTGGAATGGCTCTTACAGGTGGAACAGGACTTACAGCACTTTTTCTTCTGTCTCTTTTTTCAAAAGTCATACTTGGAAGATTTCTGACTGACCCTGATATGATAGATATGGGTGCGAGAATGCTTATATTCCAGCTTCTAGGAATGCCGCTCATGGGAATATGTCTTATTGTTATCTGTACATTTCAGGCAACAGGTAAGGCGGCAGGTGCGTTTATTTTATCATCCTGCAGACAGGGGATCGCATTTTGGCCTGCACTTTTAATTCTATCTATGACTGCAGGACTTAACGGCATTATTGCAGCGCAGGTTACTGCTGATATAATCACTACAGTTGTTGCCTTTTTACTGTTTAGAGTCTTTCTTTGGAGAGAAATAGTTTAGATTCGTAAACAAAGTTTAAAAATCCGATTCCCAAGTAGGTTTCGGATTTTTTAATGAATCAGATATGACAATTGTCATTATAAATGGTGACGATGTTCACTGGTTTATAAGTACTGCTATATGTATTATAGTCTCATAGCAAGTCACCCATAAAACAATGAATCGTTGAGTAACGGATGAATTGAGTATATAACTAAAACTTCACACTTGAAGATGCCGGTTTGACCAATTGGGAAGCCTGCAAATAGCTAATCATAAAGGGAGAAGAATATGAGTACTAGCGTAGTAGCAATCGATAATCTGGTAAAAAGATACGGAGACAAAGTTGCAGTTGACCACTTTTCACTTAATGTACAGGAAGGAGAAATATTAGGACTTCTTGGACCAAATGGGTCAGGCAAGACCACAACGATCAACTGCCTGTTATCACTGCTTCAGTATGATAAGGGGACAGTTACTATTTTTGACAAAGAGATGAAACCTGAGGCTTATGATATCAAGTCACAGATAGGCGTTGTAATGCAGAATGTAGCAGTAGTTGATACCTTGAACGTATATGAGAATGTAGACTTTTTCTGCGGATTATATATTAAAAATAAAGCTCTAAGAAAAAAATATGTAGAGGAAGCTCTTGAGTTTACAGGTCTATCAGAATACAAAAAGTATAAGCCTCAAAAGCTCTCAGGAGGACTTCTCAGAAGACTTAACATAGCCTGCGGTATCGCTCATAAGCCAAAGCTTATCATCTTCGATGAGCCGACAGTTGCTGTTGATCCCCAGTCAAGGAATGCGATCCTTGAAGGCATCAGGAAGATGAATAAGGCAGGAGCTACGATCATCTATACATCCCACTATATGGAAGAAGTTGAAGAGCTCTGTACCAGAGTAGTCATCATGGATCATGGCAGAAACGTAGCAAGTGGCACTTCACAAGAGCTCAAGTCATCTCTTATAAGTCGTGAGACGATAAGAGTCGGTCTTCCTGACAGATCAGACAAGATCATAGGTGATATCAAAGAGATAAATCATGTATATAAGGTCAAAGAGGATGGTGATGATCTTGTGATCAAGTGCGATGGCGGAGAACACAACCTTGTACACATCCTTGGATATCTTACTGATAATCATATCCCATTTGGACATGTATCAACACAGCTTCCATCACTAAATGACGTATTCCTTGAGATAACAGGAAAGGAGCTTAGAGACTGATGTTTGGACGCATTTATATATACAAACTAAAAGAGCTTGCAAGAAACAGATATCTTGTTGGATGGAACTTCCTGTTCCCGATCGTTCTGGCAACAGCTTTTTATATGGGATTTGGAAATATGATCGCAGAAGATCCTGATACATTTAAAGCAATTGATGTTGGATATGTTAATACAGGAGACGTTGATACAAGCTTTACTTTGATGCTGGATGAGCTTTCTAAAGAAAATGACGATCATGAGAAGATACTTAATGTACATGAATATCAATCCAAAGAGGAAGCACTAAAGGACCTAAAAGGAGAAGATGGTCTGTATGGAATATATGTTGATGATAACGGCGATGTAGAGACGATCGTTCCTTTTAACGGATATAAGACGACGACTCTTAATCAGATAGTAAGAGAGTATGAGAACAAAGTAACACTTATAGAAAATATAGCCAAAGACCATCCTGATAAGCTTGAAAGTTCTATGGAGATGATATCCGGTGATCTTAAAGTCCTTAAAGAACATGAATTTGGCAATAATACTTCCCAATACCTTCAATACTTCTTTGCTCTTATAGCTATGGCTTCACTTTTTAGTTCCTGGATAAGTACGGCGATGCTGGAAGGAATGTGTGCCAATCTGACTGAGCGAGGCAAGCGTTTTGAGTGTTCACCGGCAAGTAAGCTTTTGTCAATTGCGGCAGGAATCTTAGCAGGCCTTACACTGCAAGCTGTCTCTAATGCAATAGTTGTTGTATATGTTGAGTATATCTTGAAGATAAATCTTGGAGCTCCGCTTCTTAACATAATCTTCCTGACTACTCTTGGAAGTGGGCTTGGAATATCAGCAGGTGTACTTATGGGCTCTTTGATCAGAAATGAAAGACTGCTTGTAGTAGTGCCGCTTGCTTTTACTATGACATGTTCTTTTTGCAGCGGCCTTATGTGGCACCAGATAAGGCAGCTTATTGAAGCGAACTTCCCTATACTAAATAAGATCAATCCCGCAGCGCTTCTTGTAGACTGTCTGTATACAAGAGCTGCTTATGGCAAAACAGATATATACTATCAGGATATTTATATTATGAGTGGTATGATCGCCGGATGTCTCATCATCAGTGCATTCCTTTTAAGGAGGAGAAAATATGTCAGTCTTTAATGCGATACTTAAATCTCTTAAATCCAATATAATGACCATAATAGTCTATTTTTCCATATTTGCAGTATTTGGAAATATGCAGGCAAGAGCTAAGGTTACTACACAAGAAGATGTCTTTGAAGAAGTAACTGTCAAAGTGGCTGTAACAGACAAGGATAACTCTAAACTAAGCAGAGCTCTTGTAAGCTATCTTGAAAGCACTCAGGAAGTTGTAGATCCAAAGACCGATGATTCTCAGACTATGAATGATAATGTAAGATTCCTTATCTATGAATATGCTCTTATAATTCCGGAGGGTTTTGAAGACAACATTTTATCAGGTAATACGGAAGGCGCTCTTACATATATAGCTCCTGGCACCACCGCATCACAGTTCCTATTAACCCAAAAGCTTGATGACTATCTGCAGGACGTTGTGATATATTTAAATAGTGGTTATAGCGAGGATGAGGCTATAAGACTTACGTATGATCAGATGTTAGAGCTCAGTGGCACTAAGGCATCTGTACTTGATACATCTGATGATAACCATCGTTCTTTTTATACATCCATGTTCACATTTAACGGATACACACTTATGATGCTCCTGTGCATCTGCTGTGCAAGTACTCTGACTTTTATGAAGAACAAAGATGTCAAAAAGCGTATCTCAGTTAGTGGAATGCACTTTATGACCAGAAATGCAGCAACTATCGGAGGCGTAACCTTCGTGGGTTTTGCGATCACTTCTTTTGTAATTCTGGTCATCCAGCTTATGGGCCTTGAATATGCTAATGCGAAGCTTTTATACTATGCACTTGATACCTACGCTCTGATGCTGGTGGGACTTGGAATGGCATATTTTATCTGCTCGATATCAGCCAGCGAGAATCTTATCAATATGATATCCAACATGCTGGTATTGTCCATGAGTTTTCTATGCGGAGTGTTTATTGACAAAGAGCTTCTGTCTGACGGTATTGTCAAAGCAGCTCACTTCATGCCTCTTTACTGGTATACAAGAGCTTTGGATTTTATCAATGACACGCCGGTTGACAGCATTATGGGACGACGTTTTGGAACATATCTACTTATAGAAGTCCTCTTTGGCATGGCTTTCTTAGCAGCAGGCATGATCATTACAAGGAAAAAGGAACAATATGCTCTATGATGTGATTATCCGCCTTCTGGCGGCGGCAGGACTTATTACTATAGCAAATGCAAATGGCATTACAACCTCTTCGGTTGTAGTGTCTGTTTGCATTTTTTTGATACTTGAAGTAAGTCTTCTTTTTAATGATAAAAGAGTTTACAGTTTTGTTACCTTAATCCCTTTTGTGATAGCAGGTGCGTATGTTTGGGGAGATCCTTATGACACGTTAAAGCTATGGGCAATCGTGATACTTGGAGCCTTTACAGCTGTCTCTATCATCTTGTATGAGATCATGATGAAATACAAGACACTTCTTTTTAGAACAAGGGATGACAGCAAGGAACTGGAAGATATGCTTGAAGACAAGAATAGACGCCTTATGTCAGAGCAGGATCAACAGGTACACCTTGCTACACTTGCTGAGCGCAACAGGATAGCAAGAGAGATCCATGACAATGTAGGCCACCTTCTGTCAAGAGCAATCCTTCTACTTGGGGCTATCAAGACTGTCAACAAGGATGATTCTATAAGTTCGCAGCTTGAGATGCTGGCAGGAACCCTGGATGAGTCTATGGAGAAGATGAGAGCCTCAGTTCATGATCTTCACGACGATTCTATAGACCTTAAGAAGAACTTTGATGATATAATAGGAGAACTTAAAGACTATAAAGTCCTTGCAGATCTTGATCTTGACGAGTCTGTTCCTACAAAGATAAAGCTGTCTCTGATCGGTATACTAAAAGAAGCAGTTACTAACATATTAAAGCATTCAAGTGCAGACACCGTCTCCATCATACTTCAGAGGAACTATAGCTTTTGTAGCCTTTCTGTCACTGATAATGGACATCTGTCTGATGCTCAGAGAGAATTAATCTCATCCGGCACTCTTGACGGTATAGGCCTTGAGAATATCAGGAACAGAGCAAGAAGTCTTGGCGGTGATGCCTACTTCTATACAAACGATGGCTTCACAGTATTTGCGCGCCTCCCCATAAATGATCCCCGGTGACGGAGTTAAGGGAACAAGAAAGGATTACGTACTATGCCGGCAGAAGATAAAAAGATACTATTAGTAGATGATGATGAACTTATAACAATGTCTCTTGAGATGATCATAAATGCAGAAGAAGGCTTTAACGTCGTCGGCAAGGGTGGCAGCGGACGAGAAGGTATAGATTTATATGACAAGCTAAGCCCGGACCTTCTTCTTATGGATATCAGAATGGCCGATATGAATGGACTTGAAGCTGCAGAAGAGATATTAAAAAGGCATAAGGATGCAGTGATACTCTTTTTGACAACATTCTCTGATGATGAATATATTGTGAAAGCTTTAAAGCTTGGCGTTAGGGGATATCTTCTGAAGCAGGACTATAAGTCGCTTCCGGCTGCGCTTAAAGCTGCAATGAATGGTCAGAGCGTATTCGGAGGAGCTGTTGTAGACAAGCTTCCTGCGCTTATGAACGAGGTTCAATCCAGAGAATCAGGATTTGATTATGAGTCCAAAGATATTACAGAAAAAGAGTTTGAGGTTATCCAGCTGGTAGCAGAGGGATATTCTAATAAAGAGATAGCTGGAAAGCTCTTTTTGTCAGAAGGCACAGTCAGGAACTATCTGTCTACTATACTTGAAAAGCTGGAACTACGTGACAGGACACAGCTTGCAATTTTTTATCTCAAAAATCATCAGTGACAATATTGATATGTATATAGATTTGGGGGCATATACAGCCCCCATTTTTTTGAAAAATGCGGCGGCGCATTCTCGTGACTTTAGTCGTGAGTCCTAAATATTTAATCTTTTTACAAATTACCACAATACTGATAAAATATATATAATTTAATGAATATATCAACAGGAGAGGATGGCGTAGCTATGATTTTTCAAAAGACATATTTACGTATTTTATCAATGTTGCAGGTTCTTTTAATTCTTGTATGCTTTACATCACTTGTGGGATGCGGAGCGCAAAAAACTAAAAGTCTTTCGCAGTACTGGGCGACAGATTCTGAAGCAGCCCAGAGTCTTGAAGCTTATGTCAAGAAAGTGACCAATAAGAAAGATAATGAGAACTTTATTCCTGAAGAAGACCGTATTGCAGTATTTGACATGGACGGCACACTTACTTGTGAGACCTACTATACATATTATGACACGATGATGTTCATAAATTATTGCTTAGAAGACCATCCCGAGAGAGTATCGGATGAATTGAAAGCAGCTGCACAGGAAATTAAGCCCGGATACACTGCAGGTGAAGAGCTGGCAAGGAATTTTGCCAAAGCCTATGCTGGAATGACTATTCAGGAACTGTATGACTATGCCGTGGAATTTGGTCAGAAAGAGACAGACAGTTTTAATAATATGCGTTATATTGACGGCTTCTACCTGCCTATGGTAGAGGTTGTAAAGTTCCTCTATGATAACGGTTTTACCATTTATGTGGTCAGCGGTACGGAGCGAACCACAACCAGAGCGATCATCGACAATTCACCCATCAAAGACTATGTATCTCCCAGTCATGTGATAGGCACTGAATTCGAAGTGAAAGTTAAGGGTTATGAGGATGTCTCATCCAACATGGATTACAAATATGCAGATGGTGACGAGCTTGTGATCACAGGTGGTTTTATACAGAAGAACCTGAATGCAAACAAGACAATCTGGATAGAGCGTGAGATAGGACAGCGCCCTGTGCTTGCCTTTGGTAACAGCGGCAGCGACACCAGCATGATGAATTATGTTATAGATGAAAGAAATCCGTACCCTTCTGAGGCTTACATGGTAGTTGCGGATGACAGCGAGCGTGAGTGGGGCAAACAGGACTGGACCGAGAAATCTGCAGAATATAGAGAACAGGGATATGTGCCAATCTCAATGAAGAATGACTTTTTAAAGATATATCCCGACACAGTCACAAGGGCTGATGAGCAGTACATTGAATCAGAAGATGCTGCAGCAGCTAGAATTGCTATTCCAAAAGAAAAACTGATCAGCTTTGTGAAAAGACAATCTTATAGCATTTAAGCA
>NZ_JAILQF010000438.1 GCF_024699075.1 Butyrivibrio sp. | reverse complement strand
GTTTCAGTAACACTTGATGATGATAGTAAATGGGTACTTACAGGAGACAGCTATATTACAGAGTTCGACGGCGATACAGATAACATAGAAACAAACGGATATCATGTATATGTAAATGGAGAAGAACTGGTATAAAAGGATTTGCAATTATAGTTTCGTATACTATAGTAAACTTTTTATAATGATGTAGCCACTCATCTCATTACCTTTAGGTGATGGGTGGCTCGCAAGTTATTAACTCAAACTTTGCATATTATAAATAATCTTATTTCTTTTCGAATTAGATAACTTGGACAGCCTGTAAAAGATTTTTGCGTTCTTTAAAATTCTTATAAAATTCAAGAGTTTAACAATTTCAGATATTATGCCTTGAATTATAAGAATTTTAAAATAGGAAAATCTTATACAGGCTGCCCAAGGAGATCAAATCGAAAGGACAGTAGCATGTGTTTTATATGCGAAGTCTGAATATAAAAATATAAAATATCAGTTATTTATAAGGCTGTTAAAGTCGCGGAAGAAGGTTGGATAGGAGATATCTACACATTCTTCGTCCTTTATTTTGGTTTCGCTTGTAGCTACAAGTGATGCAATAGCAAAGCTCATGGCAATGCGGTGATCCTTGTGAGAATCAATTATTGCCCCGTGAAGAGGCCTGCCGCCATTTATTATCATTCCGTCATCGGTTGCTGTGATGTCGGCGCCCATGGCTTTTAAGTTTTCAACTATTGTATCTATTCTGTTACTTTCTTTTACCTTGAGTTCTGCAGCATCCTTGATGATGGTCTTACAATTAGATACAGCTGCGAGAACTGCAAATATCGGTATTTCATCGATCATGGTAGGTATTATCTTGCCGCCAAGTTCGAAAGTATCATTGTTAGGGCTGCTAAGTTCTGAATATCTTACGAGGATATCAGCTCTTGGCTCCATGTTGTTATCTTCATTAAGAAGAGTAATATCGGCACCCATTTGCTTTACAGCTGCAAGGAATCCTGCACGTGTGCTGTTAATGCCAACATTGTGAATGAGTACTTCTGAACCGGGTACCATAAGTGCGGCAGCTATAAAATATGCAGCTGAGCTTATATCGCCCGGAACATTTATCTGTCTTCCGTAAAGCGGCATTCCCGGATGAAGTACTGCTGCGGATGGGCCGTAGCGTGTAGCATCATTATGAACATCAGCTCCGAAATATCTAAGCATGATCTCGGTATGATTTCTTGAAAGGGCCGGTTCATGAACTACTGTATCGCCCTGGGCATAAAGACCTGCAAGAAGAATACAGGATTTGACCTGTGCTGAAGCTACGGAATTGTGATATACGATTCCATGAAGAAGGTGACCGCCTTCGATATGAAGAGGGCAGCATCCGTTATCTTTGACGCTTGTAACACTCGCACCCATATCGGATAGAGGTCTTATGATTCTGTTCATGGGTCTTTTTTCAATAGACTCATCACCTGTTATATCTGAGTCGAATTTCTGGGCAGCAAGGATTCCGGCCATAAGTCTTGTGGTTGTGCCGCTGTTACCGGTATAAAGAGGCGCGGTTGGCTCTTTGAGACCGTAAAGGCCCTGTCCGTGAATGGTTATAGTTGGCACACCATTAATTGGTCTGTCTGTTTGTTCTATAAAAACACCCATTTTCCTGAAACAGTCAATGGTAGAAAGACAGTCAGCACCTCCGAGGAATCCGGTAATCTGTGATGAACCTTCTGCAAGGGCAGCAAACATAACGCTGCGATGTGAGATTGATTTATCTCCGGGTACATGCACCTCGCCTTTGAGAGGCTTTTTAGTACTTGTTAAATTGATCATAATAACCTGCCTTGTTTAATGTGTTGTGTATATATTGTCTGCGCTGTTTAATATAAACAGTAGCAGTAGGGACCGGGCTCTGCCTGAAATAAGAGCTGTTAGATGCAGCTTGTTAAGAGGTGGTGTCCGTTGTCACGTAGGCTATATTCAAGAAACAGTATAGCCGTGTGATTTGAGTAGTGCTATAGATTCAAGCTGATCGTGTTCATCATTGAATTCTATCTGCAGGCTTCCGCTTTGATATTCACGGTTGTGCATGATACCAATGTTTTTGATATTTATGTTATGAACAGCAAGGAGGGTTGCTACTGTAGCAAGAACACCCGGCTGGTCAGCAATATCAATATGAATGTTATATATCTTTTTGATAGGGCCTCCGGAAGAATCTATGAAAGATTCACGATATTCTCTGGCATCCTTGAAAAAGCGGATTATGGAGTCAGCTTCTTTGCTATCAATCTGCTCTTTGATCTTTATAAGTGAATCTATATAGTTTCCAAGAAGTTTTGATATGTTCTCTGTATTAGTCAGGCATATCTGCTGCCACATGACAGGAGAAGATGATGATATCCTGGTGATATCCTTAAATCCACCTGCTGCTGTAAGCTTCATAAGTCCGTTCTCTGAATCGGAATTCCTTACAAGATTTACCAGAGAAGCAGAGATTACGTGTGGTACGTGTGATATTGCTGCTACTATATAGTCGTGTTGTCTGTGGTCCATGACAAGAGGAATAGCTCCCATGCTCTTAACAAGATCATAGAATTTATTGACTTTGTCTTCACTTATTTCAGGAGTCTTTGTAAGAATATAGTAGGCATTCTCAAGTATGATAGGTTTTGAATTGATATATCCAATTCTTTCTGTACCAGCCATCGGATGACCTCCGATAAACTGAGAATCAAGGCCAAGTTCATGTACGTGCTCATGAATCTGTGTCTTAACAGAACCTATATCTGTAAGAACAGCATCTTTGTTTAAGAACTGTTTGATCTTTGCAACATTATCAATATTGATCTGTACAGGTGCACACAGGAAAATATAGTCACATGCAAGAAAATGCTCGTCTATAGAAGAGCAGATCTCATCAGCAATGTCATCTGCACGAGCCATTTCAAGTGTTTCCATATTTACATCATAAGCAACTATTTTGAGATTTTTATTACCACTTTTAAGTGCCTTGGCCATAGATCCGCCTATAAGACCAAGACCGATAAAACCGCAAGTTATGTTTTCCATATATTATTATCCAAACTGTATTTTATGATTTAAAAATAGGATGTAACTTGGACAAAGCCAGAAAATAAGCCTAGTCACAGAATAGCAATTTTTTATTACTATACCACTTTAACTTGCGAAAAACAACATTAAAATATATATAATTCTAGGAAAATGCGCATGTTCGAAAAAACGTTTTGGAGCAAATGCACATTTTTCTTGATATTCGAGGTAAAACTTTGTAAAATATATACATGGGACATGTGGGAGGAGAATCTAGTTTTATCTACATTTTACCCAAAATAATTACATACTGGAGGACAGGATATGAACGTTTACACCACTGACAAGATTCGTAACGTTGTGTTGCTTGGACATGGAAGCTGTGGTAAGTCAACTTTAGCGGAAGCTATGTGTTATCTTGCCGGCGTTACATCCAGACTTGGCTCTATCGATGATGGTAATACCATTAGCGATTATGACAAAGAAGAACAAAAGCGTAAGATTTCCATCAGTACGTCAACTATTCCGCTTGAGTGGGATGGATGCAAGATCAATATTCTTGATACTCCCGGTTTCTTTGATTTCGTAGGTGAAGTTGAAGAGGCTATAAGTGTAGCTGATGCAGCTATTATCGTTGTATCAGGTAAGAGCGGTATAGAGGTAGGAACCCAGAAGGCATGGGATCTGTGTGAAGAATACAATATTCCCCGCATGATCTATGTTTCGGATATGGATATAGATGAAGTTTCATATCGTCAGGTTGTCCAGGATTTAGTAGATAAATTTGGTAAGAAGATAGCTCCATTCAATCTTCCTATTCGTGAAGATGAAAAGCTTATCGGTTATGTAAATGTTATTCAGGAGAAGGCTTTCCGTTGGGAAAATAAGGAAGCAACTCCTATGGATGTTCCGGAATACAGTAAGGAATATCTTGCTTCTTATAGAGATACTCTTATGGAAGCAGTTGCAGAGACAAGTGAAGATCTCATGGACCGTTATTTTAACGGAGAGACTTTCTCTGAAAATGAGATCCGTGCAGCTCTTAGAACAAATGTATGTGACGGAAGCATAGTTCCTGTAGAGCAGGGCTCATCAATATTCTGCGAAGGTGTGTATACACTTCTTGATGATATTGTTAAGTATATGCCAAGTCCTGATAACCGTCCTATGAGCGGTATCAATACTAAGACTAACGAGATATTCGAGGCTAACTTCGATTTCTCAAAGCCAAAGACTGCATTTGTATTTAAGACTATTATCGATCCTTTCATTGGTAAGTATTCTCTTATAAAGGTTCGTTCTGGTGTTCTTAAGACAGATGACGTTCTGTATGATACCAATACTGATGAAGAGATCAAGATTGGTAAGCTCTATATCTTAAGAGGAAATAAGACAGAAGAGATCGGTGAAGTTCATGCCGGTGATCTGTGTGCTCTTCAGAAGCTTGATATCAGCACAGGTGATTCACTTGCAACTAAGGCAACTCCTGTACAATATGCTAAGATGAACATCTCTACACCATTTACATGTCAGAGATATCATGCACAGAATAAGAGTGATATCGATAAGATCGCACAGTCTCTTGCTAAGCTTCAGGCTGAAGATCCTACAATGAAGGTTGTAAATGATGCAGAAAATCATCAGTCCCTTATCTATGGTATGGGCGATATGCATATTGATGTTATTGCATCAAAGCTTCTTAATGAATATAAGGTAGCAATTGATCTTACGAAACCGAAGGTAGCTTTCCGTGAGACTATTCGTAAGAATGCGGATGTAGAATCCAAATATAAGAAGCAGACAGGCGGACATGGTCAGTATGGTCATGTAAAGATGCGCTTTGAGCCTCTTGGAGATGTTACAAAGTCTTATGAGTTTGCAGAAGAAGTTGTCGGAGGTGCAGTTCCTAAGAACTACTTCCCTGCTGTAGAAAAAGGCCTTGCTGAATCCGTTCAGAGAGGACCACTTGCAGCTTATCCTGTAGTTGGTGTTAAGGCTACACTTTATGATGGTTCTTATCACCCTGTAGATTCTTCTGAAATGGCATTCAAGGTTGCAGCAAGACAGGCATTTAAGGATGCGTTCATGAAGGCAACACCTGTACTTCTTGAGCCAATCGTATCTTTGAAGGTTACAGTTCCGGATAACTTCACAGGTGATGTAATGGGTGATCTTAATAAGCGTCGTGGACGTGTAACAGGAATGAATCCTATAGCCGGTGGCAAGCAGGTTATAGAAGCAGATGTTCCTCAGATGGAGCTGTACGGTTATTGTACACAGCTTCGTTCCATGACAGGTGGTGCAGGAGATTATGAATATGAATTCGCTCGTTATGAGCAGTGTCCTTCAGATGTTCAGACCAAAGAAGTTGAGGCAAGAGCAGCAAAGGTTGCAGCAGACAGCGAATCAGATGAATAACTTTTTTGGAGAAGGAAAGGTTAGCGTAAATAAAACTGTACATAAGCTAAAAAGCTGATGAACAAAAAGAAGGTTTGATGCTGGGGGCATCAAACCTTCTGTTATTTTTTGATATGGATCTCATCAATTGAAGATACGGTTATGAAAGCTTTTTCTTCAAAAGAGTCTATTATATCTCTTAGTCTTCGAAGTTCAAAATAGGTCACATAGCATATAACAGTTTTGTTTTTACCGGCAATTGCGCCGTAGGAGTCCATGACAGTGCAGGTCTTTTTCATATCGTTTTTGATCTTGTTTATGAGACCATCAGGGTTCTTGGTGATAATGGTAACTCTTTTGATAGCTTCAAAGCGGTCTGTGAAGTGGTCGGTTATTGAAGTTGCTACTATGTATACAAGGAGCCCTAAAAGTGCGCTGTTTTGATTTAATAAGAAAAAGGCTGCTGTATAGACCAGTATATTAAAGGTTACAAGAATCGAAGTCATGCTGATGTTTCTTCCTGTTTTTTCGGAATACTTGTCTACAATGATATTGGCCAGGATTTCAGAACCATCGATACAGCCTCCAAATCGAAGTATGAGTGACAATCCTGCTCCAAGGATTGCTCCTCCGAAGGCTACAGCTATAAAATGTTCTGTATTTAAAACGAAGGGGATGTTTTCAAATAATTCAAGACCAACTGTGTAGGTGACTGATCCGATAAGCGCTTTTACAGTAAATGTTTTACCAAGGAAAAATATGCCGCTTATTATAAATGGAAGAAAAACTGCAAATACGCATACGGACAGGTTAATGCCTGAGAGTCTACTTATAATAATGCCAAGACCTGCTGTTCCATAATCAAGGGTATCATTTGGAAGCAGTATACAGGCAACTGAAAAACTTGCCATTAAAGCACCCAGGATAATGAAGAGTAAGGACACAAGATCATAATATCTTTTTCCAAAAATTTTAGTCATAAGCTAGATTCCTTTTTTAGTATGAGTCATGACTATATATCTGAATAATAAAGTCATTAATTGTAAAGAAGAAAATAGAAATTCATAGCCATTGCGAAATAATACATGATTGGCCTTGAAGCTTTTTGAAATGAATAACCAGCTTTATTTTGCGCTGGTAGATTTAAACTTATTTTAACATGAAAACTATTATAATATCTCTCTTATTGATCAAACTTGAAAGATTAATACATAATTAATCTCTTAATAACCCAAACACGTGAAATTTACTGCCTTGACACAAATCGTATGATTGTATACAATTATACGCAAATAAAATCCAGTACTAAATTTTTACTAAATTTCATTATTTGTGACAGGGAGGCAGCTGCAATGAAGCAGGATAATAACGCATTCCAAAATCGTCCGGTTTCGATGAATAGCAAGAACAATCTTTTGCAGATCGAAGAGCACATGTACATTCTTGATGATGTACAAAAGCCGAATGTATTCAGAAACATGTTTCCTTATGAGGAAATACCTAAAATTCCGTTCAATGATCGTATAGTTCCGCATAATATGCCTAAGGACATATGGATTACTGATACTACTTTTCGTGATGGCCAGCAGTCTCGC
>NZ_JAILQF010000405.1 GCF_024699075.1 Butyrivibrio sp. | reverse complement strand
TCTGTACTTTCCCAAAAGTACAAGGTCATAGCTACAGAGGGCAATTATAACAACAACATAGGTGTTCCAAGAACTCTTTTCAGAATAGACAGTACTACTGAAGTTGCTGTTGTTGAAATGGGAATGAATCATGAAGGTGAGATCAACTATCTCACACGTATGGCTCATCCTACAATGGCAGTTATTACAAATATAGGAGATGCTCATATAGGTAATCTCGGTTCAAGGGAGAATATCTTTAAAGCTAAGTGCGAGATATTTAATGGCCTTTCAAGTGGCGGCCTTGCTGTAATGAATGCTGATGATGAGTATCTTGTAAAGCTCAAAGATAATAAGGAGCTTACAGAGAATTATAAATTCAAGTGGGTTGGCGAAGATACAGATGCTGACTTTGGTGCCTTGGATATAGATGATTCTAATCAGGACGGTCTTGAGTTTAATATGATAGTAAGAAGGACTCGTTCCGGTATTGATGAAAGGGATACGATCAAGGTTCCTGCAAGAGGAAGACACATGATATATCCAGTCCTTGCTGCAACAGCTATAGGCAAGAAGCTTGATATGTCTTATGAAGAGATAATAGCCGGGGTAGCTTCATACAAGCCTACAGCCATGAGAATGGAGACCTGGAAGCTTGGAAATGGAATCATTATATATAATGATACTTATAATGCTAATCCACAGTCCATGAAGGCAGGACTTAGCACACTTGCCAATACTGATGCTACAAGACGTGTTGCGGTTCTTGGCGATATGCTCGAGCTTGGAGATCTTGAAGAAGAGCTCCACAGAAGTGTCGGACAGAAGGCAGCAGAGCTTTCTATCGATACCCTTATAACAATTGGCCAAAGGGCAAAGTTTATTGCAGATGAAGCAAGGAAAAAGGGCCTTAAGGATGTGACAAGTTATGATGATGCACAGAGCGCTAAAGCACAGCTTGATGATCTTCTTATGGACGGCGTAGTACTTTATTTTAAAGCATCACACGCCATGGCTCTTGAAAAGCTTGCAGAATATTGTAAGGATAAGATATAGATCATATATTTACTAACATAAAAGCGGAGTGTTATTTTTTCAAAATAGGAAAGGTAGCACTCCTTTTTTATAACAATGTAGATAGAAAAAAATATTATCTTTAGGACATAAAGCAGGGATCCTTTGTAATTCAATTACCGAGTAGTTCACCAGGCTGGTTTATAAGTGAGTTAGAAGGCTAAGGTTATAACCGTGGAAGAATGTAAAAAAATGTTAGCTCCAAACAACATTTTAACACTTTGACTTGACAAAGTATAAAAGTCTGCCATAATAAAAAACAAAGATTCAGACATATTGTATACAGGAATACAAGCATGTTCTATCTGCATTTCAAGTATTTCAGGAATTTTCACTACAATATAAAATCTAAGGAGGATATATTATGAAAAAGAAATTGTTGAGTATTTCTATGTGCGCTGTTATGGCTCTTTCACTCATCTCAGGATGCGGAGCTAAGTCAGAGTCAGGTTCAGACTCATCATCTTCATCAACAGATGTATTTAAGATCGGTGCTATAGGCCCATTCACAGGCGGAGCTGCAGCTTATGGTAACGCTGTTCAGTGGGGGGCACAGATCGCAGTAGATGAGATCAATGAAGCAGGTGGTATCAACGGATACAAGATCGAGTACAAGGCAGAAGACGACGAGCTTGATAACCAGAAGTCAGTTAACGCATATAACACATTAAAGGACTGGGGAGCTCAGTTTATTGTAGGTTCTACAACAAGTGCTTGTAGTATCGCAGTTTCAGATGAAACTCATAATGATAATATTTTCCAGATAACTCCTTCTGGATCAGCAGTTGACTGCGTTAAATATGATAACGTATTCCGTGTATGCTTCTCAGATCCTGCACAGGGAACAGCTTCAGCTCAGTATATTGGTGAGAAGAAGCTTGCAACCAAGGTTGCTATCATCTATGACAGTTCTGATGTATATTCATCAGGTATTACCGAGACATTCGTAGCAGAAGCTGCTAATCAGGGACTTGAGATCGTATCTCAGGAAGCATTTACAGCAGATTCCAAGACAGATTTCTCAGTACAGATCCAGAAGGCAATTGATGGACAGGCAGAGCTTATTTTCCTTCCTATCTATTATTCAGAAGCTGCTCTTATCCTTCAGCAGGCATCAACAATGGGTGTTACAGCAACATTCTTTGGATGCGATGGTATGGACGGAATCCTTGGTGTAGAAAACTTTGATACTTCTCTTGCAGAAGGACTTATGCTCCTTACACCATTCTCAGCAGATGCAACAGATGACCTTACTCAGAACTTTGTAACCAAGTTCCAGGAAGCACATGAGATCGTTCCTAACCAGTTTGCTGCAGATGCTTATGATGCTGTATATGCTATAAAGGCTGCAATCGAACAGGCTGGCATTACACCTGATATGAGCGCATCTGATATCTGTGATTCAATGAAGACTGCTATGACACAGATCACAGTTGATGGTCTTACATCAAGCGGCATGACATGGACAGCAGAAGGTGAGCCTTCAAAAGAGCCTAAGGCTGTTGTTATTACAAATGGTGAGTATTCACTTGCTGAGTGATCGTATAAAAATATGTTTTTGATTCTTTACTTGATATAGTACGGACAGGGGTGAAGTTATTATAAATCAGGCAGTCCGGTTCGGGCAGTGAAGCCCGTTCCGGATGCCTTTTTTACATATAGAAAGACCGAAGCTATTGGGGTAAAATTATAGTTAAGGTACATAGGTTTGATGATCTATATCAATTTCTAGCGAAATGGGGACGTAATATGAATTTCCTAACATATCTTATTAGCGGCATAAGCCTTGGAAGTGTTTATGCTATCATAGCTCTTGGTTATACTATGGTTTATGGTATTGCTAAGATGCTCAATTTCGCACATGGCGATTTCATTATGGTTGGATGCTATGCCATATTTACGATTGTTGCGGCCTTTAGCGGTTCAGGAATCGGAATGGTAATAGGAGTAGTACTTGCAGCTGTAATCTGTACAGCAGTAGGTGTACTTACAGAGAGAATAGCATACAGACCTTTGCGAGAGGCAGGTTCACCTCTTGCTGTTCTGATCACCGCTATAGGTGTCAGCTATCTTTTGGAAAATCTCGCCCTTCTTATATTCGGATCTGATCCCAAATCCTTCACATCCATTATCAAATGGGAAGGTATTACGATCGCATCCCTTAAGATCCCGGGCGTTACTATAGTAACAATAGGTGTCAGCATCATTGTGCTTATAGCACTTCAGCTTTTCATACATAAGACCAAGGACGGACAGGCAATGCTTGCTGCTTCTCAGGACAGAGGCGCCGCAATGCTCATGGGCATTAATGTTAACAGAACAATTTCCCTTACTTTTGCTATAGGTTCCTGTCTTGCAGCTGTAGCCGGAGCACTTCTTTGCTCAGCATATCCTACACTTAATCCATATACAGGTGCAATGCCGGGTATCAAAGCCTTTGTAGCAGCGGTTCTTGGAGGAATCGGTTCTATCCCCGGAGCTATGATAGGCGGAATAGTTCTTGGAATAATAGAAATACTTGGCAGAAGTTATGTATCCTCACAGCTTTCTGATGCTATCGTATTTGCGGTTCTAATCGTGGTACTTCTTGTTAAGCCAACAGGTATACTTGGAAAGCAGATTCAGGAGAAGGTATGAGGTTGAATATGAAAAAAGGATTTAAGATTAATAAAGATCTGGCCACATATCTTATTGTTATAGTGGCATATATCGTTTTTGAAATACTGATACTTACAGGTGCTCTTACAAGTCATATGAAAGGCCTCTTAGTACCTATGGTATATTATGCAATTGCTGCAGTAGGTCTTAACCTTTGTGTTGGTATACTTGGTGAGCTTTCAATAGGACACGCAGGATTCATGTGCGTGGGAGCTTTTTCAAGTGCTATTTTTTCCAATGCATTTGCAGATACATTGCCGGGAGGACTTAGATTCTTCCTTGCTTTTGTAGTAGGTATCGCAGTATCAGCTTTATTTGGTTTTCTTATAGGTATTCCTGTTCTAAGACTTAATGGCGACTATCTTGCTATCGTAACACTTGCGTTTGGTGAGATCATTAAGAATGTTATAAACGCCCTTTATCTGGGAGTTGATTCAAAGGGACTTCACGCATCACTTACAAGCGTAAGCGACATGAATATGGAAGCTGACGGAACAACTATTTTATCAGGTCCTATGGGTATAACAGGTACACCACGTGATTCTAACTTTACTATAGCGATAATAGTCCTTCTTATATCACTTTTTATAGTGCAGAACCTTGTTAAGTCAAGGGATGGGAGAGCTATTATGGCGATAAGAGATAACAGGATCGCAGCAGAATCTGTTGGAATCAATATCACAAAGTTCAAGATACTGGCATTTACTATATCTGCAGCAATTGCAGGCGCAGCAGGAGTTCTTTTTGGACATAACATATCTTCACTTCAGGCTACAAGCGGTAACTTTGGCTACAATATTTCAATCCTTATTCTTGTATATGTAGTTCTTGGAGGAATCGGCAATATCAAGGGAAGTGTTATTGCAGCAGCGATCCTATACATGCTGCCTGAAATGCTCAGAGGCTTAAGCACATACAGAATGCTTATCTATTCAATCGTACTTATAGCTATGATGCTCTTTAACTGGGCACCTCAGGCAAGGCAGTGGAGAGCCAGATTCTTATCAAAATTTTCAGGTATGACCAAAAGACCGGGAAGGAGCAGTAAATAATGGCACTTCTTGAAGTTAATAATCTTTCAATTTCATTTGGCGGTCTTCGCGCAGTAGATGATCTGACTTTTTCTATAGAAAAGGGTGAGCTGTACGGACTTATAGGTCCTAACGGCGCAGGTAAGACTACGGTTTTCAATCTCCTTACAGGCGTTTATAAGCCTACAGAAGGCCTTATAAAGCTTGATGGCAAGGATATTACAGGTAAAAAGACCATAGATATAAACCAGGCAGGAATAGCCAGGACTTTCCAGAACATCAGACTCTTTAAGCAGATGTCTGTAATAGACAATGTTAAGGTTGGTCTTCAAAATGATAAGGAGCTTAGTTATTCAAGCCTTGACGGCGTCCTTCATACTCCTAAGTATCGCAGGATTGAAAAGGAGATAGAAAACAGAGCACTTGAGATACTTAAGGTCTTTTCTCTTGATGAGGAAAAAGATGTACTTGCTTCAAACCTTCCTTATGGTAAGCAGAGAAAGCTTGAGATAGCAAGAGCTATAGCTACAAAGCCCAAGCTCCTTTTACTTGATGAGCCTGCTGCAGGCATGAATCCAAATGAGACAGCAGAACTTATGGATACTATCTCACTTATAAGAGACAAGTTTGAGATGACAATCCTCCTTATAGAGCATGATATGAAGCTTGTAGGCGGTATCTGTGAAAGACTTACTGTACTTAACTTTGGAAGAGAGTTAAAGCAGGGAAAAACCAAAGATGTACTTAATGATCCCGAGGTTATCAAGGCATACATTGGTGAATAGAAGAGGTTAAATATGGCACTTTTAGAAGTCAAAGATTTAAAAGTATATTATGGAGTCATACAGGCTCTTAAAGGCATAAACTTCCATGTTGATAAAGGCGAGATCGTAGCACTTATAGGAGCTAACGGAGCAGGCAAGACTACGACTCTTCATACAATATCAGGATTATTAAAGGCAGGAAGCGGTTCTGTTATCTATAATGGAAAAGACATTACAAGCGTTCTGGGGCACGATATAGTCAAGATGGGAATGGCTCATGTTCCTGAGGGAAGAAGGGTATTTGCTGATATGACAGTTGCCCAGAACCTTGCCCTTGGCGCTTATACAAGAAAAGACAAGGAAGAAATAGAAGCTATACTTGCACAGGTTTATACAAGATTCCCAAGACTTAAAGAAAGACAGAATCAGATAGCAGGAACCTTGTCAGGCGGTGAGCAGCAGATGCTTGCTATGGGAAGAGCCCTTATGTCACACCCTGATATCATCCTTATGGATGAGCCTTCAATGGGTCTTTCACCACTTCTTGTTAATGAGATATTTGATATTATAAGAAGCGTTCATAATGACGGAGTTACAGTACTTCTCGTAGAGCAGAATGCAAAGAAAGCACTTTCTATAGCAGACAGAGCTTATGTACTTGAAACAGGAGAAGTATCCATGGAAGGCAAAGCAGCTGAACTGCTAAATGATGAGCGCGTGCGCAAGGCTTACCTGGGAGAATAGGAGTACATAGAAATGCATCTATGCAATAGGAGGCTTTAATGAAAAATGTTGTAATCACAATCGAGAGGCAATATGGTAGTGGAGGGCGTACAGTCGGTGAGATGCTTGCTAATGAGCTTGGCATACACTATTATGACAAGGAGCTTGTAAAGCTTGCGGCTGACGAAAGCGGAATAAGCGAAGCTTTGTTCGTACAGGCTGATGAAAGCATACGTCAGGGTAAGGCCCCTATCTTAAATAAGATAAAAAAGAATGTATATAAGGGAACTATTATTGCTCCTGGCAATAATGACTTTACATCTATGCAGAATCTGTTCAACTATCAGGCTGATGTTATCAAGAAACTTGCCAACATACAGCCTTGCGTAATAGTTGGAAGATGCGCTAACTACGTTCTCAGGGATTTTGACAATGTTGTAAGCGTATTCGTTCATGCGCCTCAGGACTTTCTGATGGAGCAGGCGGCTTTGAAGCAGCCAATGCGCGGGAAGGAACTTGAGAAGTTCATAGAAAAGACTGATAAGTACAGAGCAGATTATTATAAGTACTATACCGGAGAGAGATGGGAAGATGCTTATAACTACGATCTGTGCCTTAATTCAGGAAGACTCGGATTTGAAAAGTGCGTAGAAGCAATTAAAGAATATATGAAGGTCAGATTCGGTGAGGACGTATTTGCCTGAGTTTAACAAAAACAGGACCTGTTTTTAGAGGTCCTGTTTTATAAAGCTTTAATGAAATAAGCTTTTAACGCTGTATGTAGCTTGTGCTGATGATGCCTTGATTTATTCAGCCTTTGTAAATGAGCCAAATCCAAGATCTATTGTGGTTTCATCGCTATAGTAGAAATAATTGTTCTCACAATAGTTGTTGTACAGGTCGGTTGAATACAGGTTCATACTATAGAATGTTACGATAAGGTCCTCGCCGTCGAGGTATAAAACATATGGATGAGTTTCTGTGATATCGCCATTTACATATGTTGCAGTTCCGTTATCGAAAGTGATGGTGATATTGGAGTCATCTTCGCTTGCGTAAGTTCCGGATGGGCCTGTAGCATAGTCTTCAGTTCTTTTGAAGATATATTCTTCATAGGTTACCCAGTCAAAACTTTCACTGTACTGAAGGATGATATCAGAAGCTGATTCTCTGGTCTTTTCAAGCTGAGTGTCAATATCAGCATCTTCGCCGTTTTCTTCTTTATATACAGCTATAAACTCATCTGAGAAGTAAAGGTTTTCTGTATCAAGAGTGATGTAGCCGTTGTTAAGAGTATAGTTAAATACCATTCCTGAGATATCAACAGTATTACCTGTAAATACCATTGATTCACTTCCGTTAGTATATACTCCTTCAGGTACGATAGTAAGACTGGAAGCTTCTGTAGATGCAGAATCAGAAACTGTTCCTGATACTTCATTGGATATTACAGATGCTGCTACTGAAGGATCTAGCTGATTATTAACAGAAGAATTGTTATTATTTAATCTGTAATGTGCTGTGAGTCCTATTACAAGAGCAGATATTATTACAACTGCTGCTATTATTATCTTATTTCTTTTCATAAAACGGGCCTCCAAATCCCTTTGGAAGTATATACTTGAATACATCAATGTATATTTATTCAAGTATTATTACTATAATGATTATTACTTAGATGATTATTATACTACCGATATGTGATTATATAGTGACCACGGTATAAATGTCATCGTTAAATTTAATTAAAAATAGTTAGAAAAAATAGTATATTTCTTGTATGTACATTTTAGAAATATGTTTTTACATAACTTTTAAAACGAAGTGACAAAAAGTAATTTTTTTATGTTAGTATATATAAAATGATCAAGATAACCCATCACCTTTAGGTGATGGGAATATCTTGATTTCGGGTGCGGGGTTATAAGCCCCGTACCCGTAGAACTGCGTCAGCAGTGATTTTATAACGAGCAAAAAGCGAAGCGTTTGCGAGTT
>NZ_JAILQF010000381.1 GCF_024699075.1 Butyrivibrio sp. | reverse complement strand
AAGCGTTACAAAGAGTATATAAAGGGCCTAAAGAAGTATCATGAAAAATATCATGCACCGGATGCAAAGGTCCTGGTAGTAGATGATACACCTATGAATCTTACTGTCGTTAAGGGCCTTTTAAAGGCTACCAGAATACAGGTGGATACTGCAGATAGTGGTAAAGAGACATTAAAAAAGGTGCAGGAACAAAAGTACGATATCATTTTTATTGATCACAGAATGCCGGAAATGGATGGCCTTGAGACTCTGGCAGCAATGAAAGAGCTTGAAGGGAACCTGAATGAAGGAGTTCCTTGCATTGCACTTACTGCAAACGCTGGTTCAGGAGCAAGAGAAGAGTATATAAATGCAGGATTCGATGACTATATTGCTAAGCCTATAAAGAGTGAACTTTTAGAAAGCATGATACGCGATTATCTTCCTGATGAAAAGATACTTGAAGCTGACGAAACAGATAATGGGGAAGATACAGATAAAGGTTCTGATGATGCTAGTACGAGCCTTGATGCCGATGATCCTCTTAGAAAGATTCAGGGAATTGATCTTACAGAGGCGATCAAAAACTGCGGAAGCATCGAAGTATTAAGAGAAGTTATAAATAATTATTATTCAAGTATCGATAAAGAAGCTTCCAATATAGAAAGTTTTGTAAAAGACAAGGACTTTAGAAACTATACAGTTACAGTTCATGCACTAAAGAGCTCTTCAAGACTTATAGGTGCGATGGAGCTGTCTAAAATGGCTGCTTACCTTGAAAAGTGCGGTAATGATGAAAATGAAGATGAGATAGTAGCTAAAACGTCCGAGCTTTTAGAATTATATAGAAGCTACAAAGAAAAGCTTGGCGTAGCAATAGAAGAAGTGCCTGAAGATGAAGTATTACCTGAAATACCTGAAGATGAGCTTGTTCAGGCTTTCTCGGATATAAAAGAACTTATAGAAGCATACGACTATGATACAGCAGATGGAATTATCAAGATGCTTGCAGGATATAGTATTCCAAAAGTATATAAAGATAAGTATGATAAGGTTAAAGAACTGATAATTGCAGTTGACAGAGAGTCTTTACTGTCAATTCTCTGATATATGTATTATTATTTTATTAGAAAAGGCTACCGTTAATCTTTTTATGGAGAGATCATATGGATAAAAGAGTACTGTTAGTAGGTGGTGGCAAAAGTTTTATGGTCACATCAATTGCTAATGAGCTAAAAAACAAGGGATTTGAAGTCATACAATCTGCCCCCAATGTGACCGATATAGAAAGAATCAAAGATAAACCGTCTTTATATCTGATCTACATAGATCAGATAGATGATATGATGGAGCTTTTTGTATATCTTAGAGACAAGGTTTTTGAGGATGATCTGTCAATCAGTATTATTGGATCTCCTGATGAAATAGAGAAGATTGTTGAAAATAAGGATAGTGCAATGCTATCTGCAGTTTTTGAAAGACCGGTAAATGTAAAAGAGCTTGGTCAGAAGATGATAGAGCTTGTAGAAAAAGAAAATATCCGTCTTCAGAAAAAGCGTATCCTTGTAGTTGATGATGATGGTGTCATGCTTAGAACTATCAAAAGCTGGCTATCTGAAAAGTATCAGGTATTTATGGTCAACTCGGGAATGGCGGCAATAACCTTCCTTGTAAAAAACCCTGTAGATCTTATTCTTCTTGATTATGAAATGCCGGTCACAACGGGGCCGCAGGTTCTTAAGATGCTAAGAAGTGAACCTGATACGTGTGATATACCTGTTATGTTCCTTACGGTAAAGGGTGATAAAGAAAGTGTTATGCAGGTGGTTTCGCTAAAGCCTGAAAAATACCTTTTGAAAACTATGCCGCCTGGAGAACTCATAGCCAATATAGACGAATTCTTCGAAAAACAAAAAGTAAAAAGCTATCAGGACACCCTGTGAAAACTTGGCGCACATATAATATGTGCCACTTTAAAGTTTTAATAATGCGAGCAGTTTATAAAGATTTTCTTGTCTTTCGCGTTTTATAATTCAAAGCTTGATATCTGGATATTAATATTCCGGGGTCCGAAACTCGCTACGCTCGAACATGCGGACCCCTAGCGGAATATTAATATCCATCTATAAAGCTTTTGAATTTATAAAAACGCTCAAAGACGCAAAAACTCTTTATAAACTGCTCGCATTATTAAATTCGCAATAAAAGCTTCCTGCACGCTTTATGCGTGGAGCAATGTCGGAAAACATTTGACTTTGATGTAGTGTGGATGTAGAATAATCTCTGTGCGTTAGCAATCGCTAACCTTGTGAATCCTTGTTGCAAGTAAATAATTTATAGGTGTTAATGTTATAGTATGCTTAAAGGTTAGACATAGCTAACATAGAGCGACGAATTATTTTTAAGAGAAGAAAATCCTTTATTAACTGCCCAAGGCAATCAAATCGTAAGGGCAGTAACGTATTAATGGTGTGCGAAGCTTAATTTTATTGATGGGATAAGTTTCTTTAGAAAGTGCAATATCATGATCTTAAGTACGTCTATTGGCGATGTTTATGCAAATGTTGTAGGGCAAAGTGATTCAGGCGACCCTGTTTATGCTATTCCAAGCGTTCCTTATGCTCATGCAGGTAGGTTTGAGAAACCGGTAGTAGTAGATGAGTATACAAAAGGTAAACCTATTAATCGTGAAGATACGGTCTGCTTTTGGCAGCATGGTTATCCTCTTTGGGCTAATGTTTTCTTAAAACATCATATGATGCGACCTGAATTTCTTCCATTGAATGATACCCAGACAGAGGATGCTTTTGTTGTTAATATCTGGACTGACTCTCTTACAGATCACAAGCCTGTTGCAGTCTTTATTCACGGAGGAGGAGAAGGATCAGGTACTGTGCCGATTTATACAGGTGGTAATCTTGCGTCACATGGCATAGTATTTGTCTCTATTACCTACAGGATTGGTAATTTTGGTTATCTTCCCTATTTTGATGGCGGCAATATGACTGCTAATCTTGCATACTATGATCAGCAGGCTGCGCTTATATGGATACGTAAGAATATTGGCAGCTTTGGAGGTGACCCGGATAATATAACACTTATGGGGCACTGCGGCGGTGGTCTGTCATGTATGTATCAGTTTCTGAATCCTGTCAGTAATAAGCAGTTTGATAAGCTTATCTTATTCGCCGGTAATCTTCCGCATATAACAAAGAGAGAGCAGGCAGAAAAAGTTTTTAATGATTATCTTAAAAAGAAAAAGATATCAGATCCTAAAATTTTAAAAACTGTTCCATATAAGTGTCTTATAGATAAACATAATCCAATATCAGAAGCAGATGTGATTGATGGAGACTTTTTTATAGAAGATCCTAATAAGCTTCTCAAGGAGGGAAGATTTCCTTCAATTCCGGTATTGCTTGGTACTAATTCTGATGAGTTTTCAATGATCGAGATCCCTATGTATTACAAGTTCCTTGGTATTACAACAAGGGATAGTCAGCTTGACGAAGTGCTTAGGAATAAGTATGGAGACTTTGGGAACTTGCTAAAGGCTGCCTTTGAAAAGGATGCGACAGGTCCTGTAGACATACAGACCAAGATCATGGAGCTTTTGGTATTCCATAATTCTTCTTATCAGCTTATGAAATATTACTCATCTAAATGTCCTGTTTACGGCTATAGAATGCATTATGCACCTGATCTTTACAAGAAGCTTAGAGGATCATATCACGGAGCGGAGCTTGCACTCTTTTTTGACAATATGGATAAAATGAATATTCCTATTCCTGAAGAGAATAAGCTTCAGACAAGGATCCTTCAAAAGGACTGGCTTGAATTTATAAAAACCGGAGTAATACCAAATCGTCCAAGATTTGATGAGACAGGTCTTATCACGGATTATGATGATGAGATCACCTCTGTTCCTTTTCCTAATAAGGATCTTATAGAAAAGGTAAATGATGCCGGATTGTGCGAAAGAGCCAGATGCTCATATTTAGAGACCATGTAAAAAAACATACGATGTATGTTTTATATAAATATAAAGGGGAATGTATTATGAATAACAAAAAATTAGAAGCAAAAGATTTTATTACTGTAGGTATTTTTACGGCACTACTTTTTGTGGTTGAATTTGCATGTGGAATGCTTGGATTCATTCATCCTTATATAGTAGCTGCATATGTAGTTCTCATACCGCTTGTTGGTGGTATTCCAATGATGCTTTTTTATTCCAAGATCGAGAAATTCGGAATGCTTACAACTATGGCTATTCTTCTTGCGATCATTATGTTTGTCACAGGTATGGGCTGGCTTGGAGCACCTCTTATCCTGATTGTAGGACTTGTAGCAGATTTTATTGCTAAAAGCGGCAATTACAAGAGTGCAAAGAAGACAATTCTGAGTAATGGAATCTTCAGTTTATGGGTATGTGCAAACTATTTTCCTGTAATCGTAACTGCAGAGTCTTATAGAAATGATCTTATTGAAGGTGGTTATAGCGCTGAGTATTGCGATAATCTTTTCAGAGCTATCAACTCACGTACCATAATAGTTCTTCTTATTGTATGTTTTGTTTTTGGATGTATAGGTGCTGTTATAGGACAGAAGGTTGTTAAGAAGCATTTTGAAAAAGCAGGAATTGTTTAATGGAGCATTCTATGGAAGGTAAATCTATTCTTCGTCTTGACCCGCGCACGAAGCTGTTTATGGTTTTAGTAGTATCTACGATAGTAATGATGAGTGCGACAACAACGTTTATGTGGGTTTTGAGGACTTTAATAACTTTTATTCCTGTTCTTTTGCTTGTGCTTGAAGGGCGTATAGTTTCAGCACTTCGCTTTGGCACTCTTTATCTTATAGCTTTGATAATCGCAAGGAACGTACTTTCTAGTGCCTCTACAGGTGTTGTTACTTCGCTTCTTCTTGGATATTGCGCAATCGTAGTTCAGTTCATGCCTGCCATGATCACGGCCTGGTATATGATACGTACTACAAAGATAGGAGAGTTTCTTTCTGCAATGCAGAAGATGCATGTGCCTGATGGTATAGCTATATCGCTTGCTGTTGTCATGCGTTTTTTTCCAACAGTAAAAGAAGAATATGGTGCGATCAAAGATGCTATGAAAATGCGTGGTATTGTGATGGGTTCAGGTCATGTCACCAAAATGGTAGAGTATAGAATGATTCCGCTTCTTTTCTCCTGCGTAAGTATTGGAGATGAGCTTTCTGCAGCAGCTATTACAAGGGGCCTTGGCGCGGATATAAAGCGTTCAAGCGTTGTAGAATTAAGGCTTAAAGCAATAGATATAATAATAATGATTGGACTTATGATAATGGCATTTATGTTTATTATCTCTAAATATACGCAAATACTATGATTGAAATTAAGGATGTAAATTTTAACTATAAAGGTTCAGAATATGGTCGTCTTAAGGATATATCTCTAACTGTACAAAAGGGTGAGGCGGTTCTTTTATGCGGCTCGTCAGGCGCTGGTAAAACGTCAATACTGCGCCTTATTAATGGGCTTATTCCTCATTTTTACAAGGGTGATCTGTCAGGAAGCGTTTCTGTTGATGGCAAAGATATTCTTACAACTCCTCTTTACGATCTTGCAGGCATAGTAGGAACTGTATTTCAAAATCCCAGAAGTCAGTTTTTTTCAGTAGATACAGATGGAGAGATAGTCTTTGGTACTGAGAATATAGGACTTCCTCCCAAGGAGATCAAAAAGCGCAAGGATATAGTAACAAGGGATATGGATCTTAGTCCGCTTCTTTCAAGAAGCCTTTTTGAGCTGTCAGGAGGAGAAAAGCAGAAAATTGCCTGTGCCAGTGTTGCAGCTCTTATTCCGGATGTCATAATCCTTGATGAGCCATCATCAAACCTTGACTGGAAGGCAATTGATGAGCTTCGCCGAATCATCAAATTGTGGAGAAGTCAGGGGAAGACGATCATCATTTCTGAGCATAGACTCTGGTATGTAAGTGATCTTGTTGACAGGGTCCTTTTAATAGAAGATGGAAGTATTAGTAGAGAATGGACCAAAGATGAGTTCCAAAAACTTGGTGATGATATGATGCGTAGTTTAAAGCTGCGTCCTTTGTCAATTGACAGAAATCTGGAGACAGTTTTAAGACCACATCAAAAGAATAAATATAATAATGAAAGTATAGTTTTAAAAGATTTCTATTTTACGTATGACAAGAAACAGCATCTTTTTGGACGTAAAAAGATTCCGGATGAGTCTCTTACACTTTACATTCCAAGGCTCGAGCTACAAAAAGGAAGTGTTATAGGTCTTGTTGGATATAATGGAGCAGGTAAGTCTACACTTCTTAGATGCATTTGCGGACTTGAAAAGAATTGTAAAGGCCAGATAATCATAGATGGTAATTCCTATAAAAGAAGAAAAGCTATTGAAATCAGCTATCTTGTGATGCAGGATGTGAATCATCAGCTTTTTACAGATAGCGTTTTATCAGAAGTTCTTCTTTCTATGAAAGAACCTTCAAGTGAAGCGGCTCATAAGATACTTGAGTCTGTTGATCTTGACGATTATGCTGATACGCATCCTATGGCTTTATCAGGAGGGCAGAAGCAAAGAGTAGCTATTGCTTCTGCTATTGCAGCTAAAGCAAAGCTACTCCTTTTTGATAAGCCAACTTCAGGTCTTGACTATGTTCATATGTGTTCTGTTGCAAGGCTTCTTAGAAAGCTTGCTGACAGTGGCAAGACTGTACTTGTATCAACACATGACCCTGAACTTCTTACTCTTTGTGCTGATCATGTCGTAAGACTTGAACATGGACGTGTTAAGCGTTGAACGATCAGGAATATGAAGGCAAGTACAAATAAAACTGCTGAAGCCGCTGGATATACAAGGATAAGTTTGTTGGTCGTTCCGTAAATATCAAGGACTCCTTTAAAAAGACAGCCGATAGTAAGGGTTACTACAGCCATATTCCAAAAAGAAAGTGCAAGTCCCTTCATGTTAATATGCGTAAGGCCAGCCAGTATATGTTGTGTCAAAGTTCCTAATACAAGCGGTATAGCAAAAGCATATATCATATAAAATGAATATACTTCGTGACTAAATAGTTCATATATGGCGCCAAACATAGCACAGAAGAGGGCAAAGATCAGATGCCAGAACGCACTGTTTATCATATCTTTTTTGGTATCATCCGATGTAAACAATATCGTTAACCTCTCTTTCTTTGATAGTATTACCGGTTGTAGTAGGATTGTTTATAACCTGACCTTCAAATACCATTGTGGAAGATCCGCCTCCATCCAGGTTATAAGCTGTTTCTGCGCCAAGGTTTTCCATAAATGTTGAAAGCTGGTATAAAGATAGTCCTTCACTTTCATCGGTTCTTCCGTCAGAAACTACTATTATATAGTGAAGGTCATCAATTATTCCTATTGCAGTTCTTGGATTACTTGCTTTGGCTTTGCCAACTTCATCATCTTCAGAAACAGAGATTTCTCCTTCTTCTACAAGAGATGGGCCAAAAGAAAATGCCTGCCATACCCCCTGATCAAGGAGCTCCTGCGCTGTATATTCTTCAGGATCTATTACCTGCATGCTTCCATCTGCATATATGCAAAGGACATCACTACTTCCGGCTTCGTCCCTATATATGATTCCATTTCGTATGACATAACCTGTTTCCTGGGACCCATAATTATCACCATTTATTGCAAGTATGGCATTATTATCAGAAGCCATTTCAGAAGTTGTTTCTGTTACATTTTTACCATAGGTGCCCTGTGCAAAGGCTGTCTTAATATATTCTGCAGAGCTTAAGGTTACGTCAGCAACGTATACAGAAGTTCCTTCGTATTCGTATTTAGATACTATTATTGTTGCATCGCTGCTTTCATAGCTTCCTATGACGCCGTCTTCATAACTTGTAGCTGTAAGTGTTTCTGAGTCAGAATCTGAGCTATCATTTGAATCTGTATCTGAATCACTGTGACCTGAATGTCTCTTTCCTTTTCCTGATCCGGATCTTGAACCCTTGGATTTTCCAGAGGAATTACTATCATCTGTTGTATTTGAACTGTCTTCAGAAGTTTCTGTATCTGTATCTGAATCTGTATTATCTTCATAAGTATCTGTATTTGTTTCATCTAAGTCAGCTGATTCATCATCGCCTGATACAGAAGTCCCTGTTTCTTCGTTTGATGATTCATTTGTATTATCTGCAGTTTCAAGGGTCTTTATGCTATCACTTCCAAATAAAGATGCGTTGAAACTTCCGGCATCTGTCTGATACACGCTTGATAAGACAAATGTATCAAGCCCCATATAAATAGTGAAGGATACTAGAAGAAGCCCATACAGTAGTGTAAATTTATGCCTTTTCACAATGAATTGTCTCCTTCTTGAATATCAGTGTCCTCTGGATAATATAACTAATTACAAACATAAGCATTTCTGCCAGTATTTTACCGGCAAAGGGATTTAGCCCTGTATTAACAACTAGTCCAAGGATCATAGTATTTCCAGCAAGTACTAATAGAGCCAAAACAAAGTATTCGGGTGCCGAATGTTTTAAGGGTCTTTCGTTGTCAAACACAAACATCCTGTTAATGCTGTAGTTAAAGGTTCCGCTTATTATTCGCGCTACTATATTTCCAAAAAGAACACTTCCTGTAAGCAGAAAGAAAACACTATACAGAGAATAATCCAAAAGGAAACTTAGAAAAGATGATGCGGAAAATTTAAGGATTTCCTTATATATTTTCACAGAGTCTTTTATAGTATTAAAATGAGAAGAGGAGTTTCCATCAATATATACGGTTTCTATCTGGATCTCTCTAATATCTATTCTTTCCTTGGCAAAATGCATAAGGACATTCATTTCATACTCGTATCTGTCACCTTTTATCTCAAGCATGCGAGACACAAGGCTCTGTGAGAAAGCCCTAAGACCTGTTTGAGTATCATAGACTTTAGATCCGCTGACAAACTGATAAACTTTTCTCGTTATATAATTACCGACTTTACTTCTTAAAGGGGTATTTTTTTGGAGTTTTCTGCTTCCAAGAATAAGGCTTTCGGGGTGGCTTTGTGCAAATTTGCAGACTCTTATAACATCTGTAATCTTGTGCTGCCCATCAGCATCTACTGTTACAACGGTATAAGGCCCGTTGAAGAATTCTTTTATATAGCCAAGCCCTGTTTTAAGAGCAACTCCCTTACCCATATTTACCGGATGATTGATTATCGTTGCATAGTCTTTGCACATATTGAATCTTTGACTATATGCTGCAGAGCTTCCATCATTTACAATAACTACCTTAAATGATGCATTTACAAGCTCTTCTACAAGCTCTACAAGTCTTACATCAGGTTCATATGCAGGGATTAGTGCGATTTTCTTTGTATACACGGTATCACCTCCTATGAGGTGATAGTAAAACCCGAATGTAAAAATAACCTAAAAGAAATCTTTACATTCGGGTTTTCAATTTATTATTGCAGGTAGTAAAACGAAAATCCGCATCTGGTGCGGATTTCGTAGGAAAGACATTTACAATTTTCAGTCGAGTGTTTTCTTATATTCCTTGCCCCATGATTCCATAGAACTTATTATAGGGCGCATTGATTCACCAAGTTCTGAAAGTGAATATTCTACTCGTGGCGGAACTTCAGGATATACTGTTCTAGTAATGATTCCGTCTTCTTCCATAGATCTTAAAGAATCTGTTAATACCTTCTGGCTTATGCCTTCAAGGCTGTTTTTGAGTTCATTAAAGCGCCAGGGCCTTGCAAGAAGGTTTCTCATTATGAGAAGTTTCCATTTACTTCCTATAAGACTTACCGTAGTTGCTACAGGGCATTCAGGCAATTCATCTTTTGTTTTCATAAGAACTCCTTTCCAAATATAGTCACCGAAAAATATGATTTATGTTGTGGCTACAAATACTGAATAATTCCAAAAGTTCAAAATCGAATGTAACATTCTAATCTGAGTTCAATATAACATCATAATTTATAGCTGTCTATTAGTTACAAAAAGGTAACTGAGTAATAAAAAAGTGCGTACTTTTTTGTAAGGCATCAGAGATTTATATTGAAATTACAAAAAGCAATAACGCTTTTAGACCATTTCTTTTCAAAGGAGGAACTTATTATGGCATTATCTAATCTTAACGGATGGGTAAACAACGAAGCACAGGGCACAGCTGCTGCATGTGGAGCAGGAGATGCAAAGCCCGAAGAAAAGCCTGCAGCTTGTGGAAGTGCATGCGGTGCAGGAGATGCAAAGCCTGAAGAAAAACCTGCAGCTTGTGGAAGTGCATGTGGCGCTGGCGACAACAAATAATCAAATATTTACAGCATAGTCAGACCTCCGGCCTAAAACCGGAGGTTACTTCATAAATAATCAGCATTTGCTGTTTAGATAGATTCAAACGGAGGTAAGGTCGATGAAACCATATTTTTCATTCCAATGGCATATTACAGATGAATGTGATCAAAGGTGTAAGCACTGCTATATCTATTCAAGCGGAGAGCATACCTGTCTTTTTTCTATGAACTGGAAGCAGATGGAAGACACATTTTATAACTGCCTGGATTTTTGCAAAGTATATGGAAGAACACCTTACTTTTATATAACAGGTGGAGATCCAATCCTTCATCCGGATTTTTGGAGACTTTTGCAGCTTATGAAAGATCATGAGATTAAGTTTACGATCCTTGGTAATCCTTTTCATTTAAATGATCAGGTCTGCAGAGAGCTTAAATGGTATGGATGCGAGAAATATCAGCTTTCTATTGATGGACTTAGAGAAACCCACGACTGGTTCAGAAAGCCTGGATCCTACGACTGTACTTTGGAGAAAATAGGATGTATCAATAGAGCAGGAATAAGAAGTGTGATAATGACTACTGTTTCTAAGACCAATAGAATGGAAGTTCCTGGTATTATTGATGCTGTTGTAGCCGCAGGCGCTAATGTTTTTGCCTTTGCAAGATACGTTCCTAGTGGTGGAGATCTTGACGCATCCATGACGGCTATGGAATATAGAGAGCTTCTTGTTGTGTGTGACAAGAAGTTCAAGGAGTATAAGGCGGAAGGGTGCCAGACTTATTTTAACAAAAAAGATCATCTTTGGACTCTCTATGAATATGAGATCGGAGAATTCAAAATTCCCGAAAACGTGGATCCTAACATGATATACGGAGGATGTAATTGTGCAAACTGTCATATGACAATTCTACCTACAGGTGATATTTATGCTTGCAGGAGAGTTGCTGACAGCAAGGTGGGAAATGTATTTGAAGACAGGATTGCGGATTTGTGGGAGACCAGTTTTGAAGATTATAGAGAATACGACAAGTTTGAAAAGTGCAGTAAATGTAAATTGAAAGCATGGTGCAGAGGCTGTCCTGCCGTTGCATGTGGAACCAATGGAAGCTTTTATGCAGATGATCCACAATGCTGGGCAGATGTTAATAGTGATCTGTTTGTATCATAAGGACTGAGGGAAATACCTATGAATAATACAAATACAATGAAAGCAGTAGTACTTGATGGTCCTATCAACGTGGAAGATATTTTTTTAAAAGAAAAAGAGGTACCAGAGGTAGTTCCAGGCTGGGTACTTGTTAAAGTTAAGGCCTTTGGAATGAATCATTCCGAACTCATTCTTCGTCATGAAGAAATAAAATACGACTATATTAAAAAGCCGATCATCCCGGGGATAGAGTGCGTTGGAGAAATAGCAGATCCATCAAACAGCTCTTTTAAAGCCGGTGATAAAGTCATTGCGATGATGGGCGGAATGGGAAGGTCTTTTGACGGAAGCTATGCTGAATATGCTCTTCTTCCTGCGCATCATGTTTTTAAAATTGAAAGTAATCTAAAGTGGTCTGAGCTTGCAGCTATACCCGAGACATATTTCACAGCCTGGGGATCGCTTTTTGAATGTTTGCAGCTAAGAAAAGAAGACAC
>NZ_JAILQF010000162.1 GCF_024699075.1 Butyrivibrio sp. | reverse complement strand
ACAGATGTTACTGATACTTCCTGGCTTTCAAGAGGCAAGCAGACATTAAACAGAGGAGGCATGTTCTATTCACCACAAAGCGGAATCTGGCAGAGCGTGTGGATGGAATGGGTTCCTGAGACTTGCGTTTATAAGATCGTGGCAGAACCCTCTAAGGATCTTTCTTTTGTGAAAATAAGACTTATTGTGTCAAAACCCTGTGACGTAGTAATTAGGCAGATTCTTGATAAGGACTCAGACCAGGAACCATTTGAAAGAACAATCACGGCACAGACCTTCCATCCGTGTGATCCGCTGGAAGCCCAGTCTGATCATATAATACCATCGTCGGATACGATTCCTCTTGATACTATGTACGCATACACTGCAAAGGTTGGGATCCTTATAGATGATGTAAGGCTATGGACTCCGGAAGACCCATATTTATATAATATTGAAATAATAGCTAAAGGTGAAGATGATTCAATTGACAGGGTTACTTCCTACTTTGGAATGAGAACCTTCACTATGGAAAAAGATGATAAGGATATACCAAGATTCTGTCTTAATCATAAACCTTATTTTATCAAAGGGGTTCTCGATCAGGGCTACTGGCCGGATGGTCTTATGACGGCACCTTCAGATAATGCGCTTATCTATGATATAAAGACCATGAAGAAGCTTGGCTATAACACACTTCGTAAACATATCAAGATCGAAGAAGCAAGGTATTATTATCACTGTGATCAAATGGGAATGCTGGTGATACAGGATATGGTAAGCGGAGGATCTACATACGACAAGCCTCTTGTAACGTATCTTCCGAATCTTTTTCCAAATGTCATGCAGACACTGGATGATTCTGCCAAGAGTTATAAGTTCCTCTCAAGATCTGATGCGGCAGGAAGACATGCTTTTGTAACTGAGATGCGCAATAGTGTAGCATATCTTAAAAACAGTGTATCAATAGCCATATGGACTATTTTCAATGAAGGCTGGGGTCAGTTTGATGCTGCAACACTTCCGGGAATACTTAAATTCCTGGATAGTACAAGACCTATAGATGCAGCAAGCGGATGGTTCGATCAGGGTTCAGGTGACTTTAACAGTATACACAACTACTTCAGAAAACCTGGAGTCCCTCATGATAAACACGGCAGAGCCTGCTTTCTGTCTGAATGCGGCGGACTTACCTATTATATGAAAGACCATAGCGCAAGTGCTAAAACATATGGATATGCGACCTATAAGAGCAGAAAGAAAATGAATGAAGATTATGGACAGTTTATATATAACGAAATATTGCCACTTGAGCCCAAAGGCCTGTGCGGATTCATATACACTCAGGTAAGCGATGTGGAGGATGAAGTTAACGGAATTCTGACCTACGATAGAAGAATAGTGAAGATTAAAACCAAGATATGGTGATAGTTATACTTACAGATTTTGTATAGGGTGGAGGATGATCAGATGTTAAAAAAGAGAATAATAATGTCAGTACTTGGCGTACTGATATGCGGCTTTTCTGTAGGAATATTTAAGCTTGCGGCTTTTGGTGTAGACCCGTTTCAGGCATTTATGAGTGGTATCGATCACATGATACCCATTGATTTTGGAACTCTTTACGTAATAGTTAATGCTGTTTTGCTTACTTTCAGTCTTGTATTTAATAGAAAGAAGATAGGTATAGCTACCTTTATTAACCTGTTTTTGCTGGGATATGTAACACAGTTTAGCTATGAAAAGCTTCAGGGAATTTTCCCTGATCCATCTATACCTGTAAGAGTAGCAGCTCTTATTATTGGAATAGTTGTTATATGCTTTGGCTCAGCATTTTATATGACAGCTGATCTTGGAGTATCAACTTATGATGCAGTAGCTATTATTATGGCTGATACCTGGAAGATCGGTAAATTCAAGTATCTCAGGATCATAACAGATGTCGTATGCGTAGTACTTGGCGTTGTATTGTTTCTTTTAAGCGGTGGCATATTTACAGATATCCCGACATTTGCAGGTATTGGAACCATAATAACAGCTTTTTTCATGGGACCTTTGATCGAATTTTTTAATGAAAAAATCGCAAGACCACTACTTAATAAGTAAGAGCGTGTTAAAGTTTCTACGACGACGCTATTCAAGGTATTTTGACTATATCTAAAAGAAAATTTAAGTATTATGTTCTAAATAGGAATATTAATAGGGAACATTTATCGCTTGATTACTGCAATAAAGTTCCCTAAAAAATCATATGAATTTAGGGAACTATATAGTATAATAATTAAAGCAGAAGTTCCCTAAAAGGAGTAAAAAGTCATGGAAAATAAGTTGGAAACAATTCAGTGGTTATTGCAGGATAAGGCAGATTTTCAGGCACGTCTTAATCTAATTCCTTATGATGGTTCTCCTGAAGTAAAAGAGAATTCAAGCGGCAAATATTTATATATAAGGAAAAGAGTAAATGGAAAGCTTACATCAACATATGTAGGAGTATACTCAGATGACCTGTACCAGCTGCTTTTAAGAAATTCTAGAGAGGCAAGAGAGTTAAAAAAGAACATACGTAAAGTTGATAAACAATTAGCTGAAGCAGGTTATAGTCCGTCTGAACTATCAACTGAAGTGATAAAAAATCTTGATTTTGCAAGGGCAAATATGAAATCCAATATATATGATCAGGCAGTTTTGGAAGGAGTTGCAACTACATTTCCGCAGACAGAGGAAATATTAGAAAAGGGTATTGTTAATGGAATGACAGCAGACGATGTCCAAAAGATATTGAATCTTAAGCACTCATGGGAATTTATTCTTGATCAAGATGTAATACAGGCAGATACGGATTATTATTTGTTGTGTCATATAGCAAAACTTGTAAATGAAGGGTTCTTTTCGTATGGTGGAAAAATACGCAGTGTTCCAGTGTCTATAGGTGGAACAAATTATGTGCCACCTATACCAATCGAATCAGTGGTAATAGAACATATAGATGAAATTAGAAAATCAGATTCCAATGTTATCGATAAAGCAATTGAATTATGTATGTACTGCATGAAAACTCAGGTTTTTGTTGATGGGAATAAAAGGGCATCGATAATATTTGCAAACCATTATTTGATATCAAATGGATATGGACTCCTTGTAATTCCAGAAAAAGAAGTATCAGAGTTCAAAAAGTTGTTGGTTTCTTACTACGAAGGAGAAAAGATTGATATAATTGCAGAATTTCTAAAAGAAAAATGCTGGAAGAGAATGGAGTTGGGATAGATTATACGAACTATTGTTTCTCATTGTTGTTGCTTGGGCTAAGCGTCATGCTAATTTTGTTAGGTAAAAGAGCATTGGACATGAATCGGGAAGTAATTTACTTTTATTTCTTTCTAACAGTAGTTTGGATGTTCAGAGCGTGCCTTGCCAGTTTCATTGAGCCATGGCCATTACAACCAATTCCGGCGGCTGCGATTGGACAGTTGGCTGCTTCGGATGCATTGGCGATAATGATGGTAGTAGTTAGTGTATGTTTTATTAAAGAATTTCGACGTAAATAAGCAAATCGGCAGTTTGTAAGACTCTTATGTGAGAGAAAGAGCTCGATAAATTCATGTTTATGGGGGAGTATTATATGAATGGGAAATTGTTTGCGCAAGCAATAACAAAAGTGATATCTGGGTTGCTACTGATAGGTTTTCTTCTTTTTTTGCCAGCGGGATCTTTTTTATATTGGAATGGATGGCTCTTGATAGCAGTTTTGTTTGTGCCCATGATTGTTGCGGGATTTGTCATGATGAAGAAAAATCCGGAGCTGTTACGAAAGCGCCTAAATGCTAAAGAAGAACAGTCTGAGCAGAAAATTGTAATCGTACTAAGCGGGGTAATGTTTATTGTTGCTTTTATTGTGGCAGGACTTAATTTTCGATTTGGCTGGATTGTTTTACAAAAATGGATTGTATATGCAGCAACAGCAGTGTTTTTGCTTGGTTATATACTTTATGCGGAGGTTCTTAGGGAAAACGCTTACCTTTCCAGAACTGTTGAAGTACAGGAAAATCAAAAGGTTATAGACACTGGTCTTTATGGAATTGTCAGACATCCTATGTACATGAGCACA
>NZ_JAILQF010000350.1 GCF_024699075.1 Butyrivibrio sp. | reverse complement strand
TAATACATTAAAATCGCCTGCCCAAGAAACCATGATGGGATCAAGGTCATTGTATTCATAGGTTGTATCGAAGCTGTCTCTGTCTGTCTTTGTGATAAGGCGGCCATACTGGTCGTATTCATATGTTTCTTCCTGGCCAAGAGCGTCGGTTACTTAAGTCACAAAAAATACCAATTGCAATTACTCTAATCATGTTCATTGCTGTTTTCTCTTATCTCAATCACATCAAATTGCTCTAACATAAAAAAATGATATGCCTGCGTAAGTAGTTTAGATGGCCCCATATTACCTATTCCGGTTTTTCCTATATATGTCATATGTAAAAGAGTATTATCACCAAATGATTCAATTTTAACATTGTAAGTATGCCCATAATCTTTGTTACCACTACCATTAGTAGCAATATTAAGAGCGCCAAAAACTAATTCCCCTTCAGTATTGGATTTTTTAGTAAAAGTCCAAGATTTTAAATACTTACTAGTAAAAGCTGAATCTAGTTTGTACATGACATAGGAACTATTATCCTTAATTAAATATGTAATTCCATCAATCGTTTTTATATCCTCATTCTCATTCTTAGGATTTCTAAGCTTTTGATTATTTACTTCAATAACAATATGTCTAATGATAAATATAATAATCAATAAATAAAATATAATCATTTATGCTCCTAAATAACTGGTGCTTTAAAAATATAAAATATATGTAAAGACTTTTCCAAAATGTCATCGTATAAATCACATTTTCACCAAGCAATTATTACTTTTTCATCAAAAACTTTTTTAGTTTTTATAATGGCATCCGATTTTTTAATAAATATCCGGAATGAATACTCCATATCTGTCAATTTCATCTGTACCATCGAATAGGATTTTTTCATCACCATCGTATATTTTCATCATATCATCCGCTTTAACTATTATTAGGTATTTAACACCTATCAAATCAGCATTTTGAGTATCATCGGTATAGGTCTTAATGTCAATAAAATAATCCTCGTTAGCAGTGCTGATATAATAACACGTATAAAGAAATTTAATTTTATAGGTTGAATCAGATGATTCCATAGAACTTCCTGATCCATTCCCTTCTTCATATGAAATAATAGATCCATCTTGTCCCATTCGTCCTCTTCTTCATCTACTCCAATAGTTGCAAATGCATCATCTCATGTAGGCTTTGTTGGCGCTACAACACTATTGGTAGTGATGACATATTCACCGTCTTCTGTATTACCGATGAGGAATCCGGTGCATCCTAGGATGATGTATTCCTTACCCAGAATAAATACATGTGAGAATACTACTGCGAATGCAGTAAATCTGAATTAGATAGATAATACAATCTATGAAACTTTTTCATCTCCCACAACTAATTACAAAACTATGATTTATTTGATTTATATGTGTTATCTGTAAGAAGCTCCCCATTTTTCTTACAGCCCCAAAACACATAATAATGATAATATGGCAAGAATACAAGATGTATTGAAAAATTTTTATTTTATGATGTAGGTGCCAAAAGTCACATCATAATATACTATTAATTGCAAAAGAAGCCGCTAAAATAGCGGCTTCCATGATTAACTTTTTTAACTTATTCAACTGTTACAGATTTTGCAAGGTTTCTAGGCTGATCAGGATCATTGCCCTTACCTACTGATGTGTAATATGCAAGGATCTGAAGTACTACAACAGATTCAAATACTGACAGTTCATCTCTTACATCAGGTATACTGATATGAACATCACAAACTGTTCCATCTGTAATCTCTTTATCCTTACTTATAAGGATTACATAAGCACCTCTTGCTTTAACCTCTCTTATGTTGGATACAACCTTACTGTAAACTGACTGCTGAGTAGCAATAGCTATTACAGGAGTACCCTCTGTTATAAGAGATATTGTTCCATGCTTAAGTTCACCTGCAGCATAAGCCTCTGCATGTATATAGCTGATCTCTTTAAGTTTAAGAGCACCTTCCATTGAAAGAGTATAGTCAAGACCTCTTCCAATAAAGAAAGCATCTTCAGCATTAACCATGCGGCTTGCCTGAGCTGACACCTTATCTTCAAGCTTAAGAACTTCTTCGATCATAGAAGGAACATTCTTAAGACCTGAAATAAATTCTCTTATCTCAGACTCAGAAGCTCTGCCTGTTACAAGGCCAAGCTTACATCCTACAAGATACATGGCTGCTACCTGAACTGAGTATGCCTTAGTTGATGCAACTGCAATTTCGGGACCTGCATGTGTATAAAGTGCATATCCGCTTTCACGGGCAATTGTTGAACCCTTAACATTAACAATTGCAAGTGTTCTTTCAGTATATTTCTTTGCAAGACGGAGTGCTTCAAGTGTATCAATTGTCTCACCTGACTGTGATACAACGATTACAAGTGTCTTATCATCAATAGTAGGTCTTTCATATCTGAACTCTGAAGCAATAGCTACAGTAACAGGGATTCCGAACTTATTCTGAATAAGTGTACGTCCTACATTGCCGGCATACATAGCTGTTCCGCAGGCAATAACTGTAATATCGTGCACACCTTCAAAAAGTGAATCCGGAATATTGTCATCTTCAAAATTTGGAAGAAGATCCTTAACACGAGGATTAATAGTATCAGCAAGAGCTCTTGGCTGCTCATGTATCTCTTTGATCATGTAATGAGGATAGCCATCTTTCTGAGCTGTTGATACATCCCAGTCAACTGTAAGGTACTCAGGCTCTACTACATTTCCTTCCAGATCCTCTAATGTGATACCCTCGTCTTTTAATGTAAGAATATGATATTCAGGAACAACAAAATATTTATTACTAAATTCAATAAATGCTGTAAGGTCAGAAGCAATAAAAGAACCCTCACCATCAGTATGAGCAGCAACAAGTGGGCTTACATTACGTACTGCATATACTTCACCCGGATGTCCTTTAAATAAAATACAGAAGGCAAAAGATCCCTTGAGCTCTTTAACAGCAGCTCTTATGGCAGCCTTAGGATCTCCGGAATAATTCTTACTGATAACAGCAGCTGCAACCTCTGTATCTGTATCGGATTTAAGCTTTCCCTTAAGACCATACTTCTCAATAAGTTCATGATAGTTCTCTATTATACCGTTATGAAGAAGAGTAACATCACCGTACTTATGAGGATGAGCATTAGCATTGGTAACACCACCATGAGTTGCCCATCTTGTATGACCGATACCTGTAACAGATGAGTTCTCATCATCACAGATAGCTCTAAGGTCATTGACCTTACCTGCTGTCTTTCTTATGGATACATGATTGCCATTATCCTTAAAGAAAGCTATTCCGGCACTATCGTAGCCTCTATACTCAAGTCTCTGAAGTCCATCAAGAAGAATATCCTGAGCAGGCTTATGTCCTGCAAATCCAATAATTCCACACATATATATATATTCCTTTCATGTCAATGTTCAAAGTAGATCAATTGTTCATGACAGCAGTCAATTTGTTGCCGGATCATTCCGGTATTTATAACTGCCTTACGCATTCATGAATACGTCCGGGCATCCGCCGAATAATTCGATAAACCCGAATCCTCGTTAACCGCACTCTGCGGTACATGGCGCTAAAGTTTCTAAACTTTTCGAAATCTAAGTCCTCCTAACACTTAAACTAAGTCATCTTAACACATTTTATACCTAAAAACAAGAAAGGCACCCACTCCTTACCCTATATTCCGTCAGATATAGGCTTGTAATTAGTGGATGCCATAAAATGCTAAAGTATAGTTTCTTGAATGTAAATTACAGAAACGCGCATTTACTGCGTGTTTCGTGATTCAATGAATCGGTTGGTAAATAGGCCCAATGCCGAAGGCATTCTCAATTGGCCTATTTACTGCATTTTTGAATCTTTGATTCAAAAATGTATA
>NZ_JAILQF010000340.1 GCF_024699075.1 Butyrivibrio sp. | reverse complement strand
AGGAATTCAACTGCTGCATCCATATCTCCATCAGAAGCAGAAAGAGCCTTTTTGCACTCCATCATTCCTGCGCCTGTTGATTCACGTAATTCTTTTACCATTGCTGCTGTAATAGCTGCCATTGTTTTATTCTCCTTCTCTCAGATAATGAAATATTATTCAGCGTCCTGCTCAGAAACTTCCTCAGCTGCCTCAACTTCGTTCTCAGCACCCTGGTTAGCTTCGATAACAGCATCTGCCATCTTACCAACAAGAAGTTTAACTGCACGGATAGCATCATCGTTACCAGGGATGATGTAATCAAGCTCTTCAGGATCGCAGTTTGTATCACAGATACCAACAAGTGTGATTCCAAGTGCGTGAGCTTCCTGGATACAGATGTGTTCCTTCTTAGGATCTACTACGAAGATAGCATCAGGAATTCTCTTCATATCGCGGATACCGCCGATATTTCTCTGAAGCTTATCAAGTTCCTTCTTAAGACCAGCAACTTCCTTCTTAGGAAGAAGTTCGAATGTTCCATCAGCCTGCATTCTTTCGATATCTTTCATGCGCTGGATTCTTGACTGGATTGTTGTGAAGTTTGTAAGCATACCGCCAAGCCATCTCTCGTTAACATAGTACATACCGCAACGAAGAGCTTCTTCCTTAACAGCATCCTGAGCCTGCTTCTTAGTTCCTACGAAAAGAACTGTACCACCCTGCTCAGCGATCTCGAAGATAGCCTTGTAAGCTTCATCAACCTTACCAACTGACTTCTGAAGATCGATAATGTGGATATTATTTCTCTCTGTGAAGATGTAAGGAGCCATTTTAGGGTTCCATCTTCTTGTCTGGTGTCCGAAGTGTACACCTGCTTCAAGTAACTGTTTCATTGTAACAACGCTCATGATATTACCTCCATTTGGTTATTCTTCCGTATATCCTTACTCATAAATCCAAGGCGGCGTTAGCACCCCGGCGAGATCAATTTCCAACTGCAATGCAGCACCCGAAAAAAGAACAGATATACGTGATTGATTTGTATTTGCAGAAATATCTGCAGGCATAAATATCCCATAGAATTTCCACAGCCCTACTAGAATAACACAAAGATAATGTGTATGCAAGGTTTTTTTAAGAAAATCCCAGTAAATACAATAGAAACGTGCGCAAAAGGCGCGCCAGAAAAAGCCCATCACCTTCCGGTGATGAGCTTTGCAATTTCCTCATATGTAGAACCTGCTGTTATATAGTAGGTTCCGGATCTTATATAACGGTCTATGCCTCTTGATACAAGATAAGCATCAAAATCGGATGCACTTTCTATAGCCCCTGCATTTTGTAAAACCTTGCAGACAGTAGCTGAATCGCTTCCTCCGGGTATCTGTACCACAACAGAATTGCCTGTGGTTGTTGTAGTTGTTTCAGTTGTATCTTCTGTATCTGACTCATCAGAAGCTGTATCCGTATCAGTATTGGCATTCGTACTTTCAGATTCAGAATTTGTATCTGTACCAGATGTACTTGATTTGGATGTACTTGTTTTGGATGTATCTGTTGTATCAGCATCATCAGATACTACAAATGCTTCACCATCTTCGACTTCGATCTCGGTGCTCTCATTTGTTGAGGCATCCTGACTTTGCTTTGACCCACTCTGCGCATCACTGGTTTTTGCAAGTACCTGTGATATCGCTTCCTGAGTTTCGTCATCTGTTTCCGAAATGCTGTCACTTGTCGAAGTGAGTTCTTCGTCGATCGTCGTAAGTGCTTCTTCTCCTTCGTCAGATACTTCGCTGCTCTCCTCCGAAGTGGAAACATCTTCCAAAGGGTACGCAGTAGCATATAACGTGACTTCGTTTTCTTCACTTTCATCAGTTTCCTCCACAGGCGTTATAAGTCCGACAGCTGAGCTGTCTGAAGCAGAATCAGACTTGCTTCCAACATCAACGCCTCCGAATATAAGAAGCGCAATAGCTCCTATAAGTAATCCTACGCCAAGTCCTCGCAAATATAATTTTAGTTTCATGCTCCCCCTTTCACGCCTTCTACATATCTTTCTGGATAAAAAAGGCTAAGGTCATAAACTTTAAATGTCTGTAAGATCAGATCTGTCTTTTTCTACGGTTCTTCTGGGAAAGTTCTATTACAAGTCCAACCTCTCCTACGCCAAGACCAAGCTCTCTTGCAATCGCAATATTGGATTTACCGGATTCATGCATCTCCATTATCTTATTGTTCTGGCGCGTCTGATCATTTGAACTTTCTTCTTCTCTTACAGATCTCTGAGCATCAGCGATAGGAATCACCTTATCAGAAGCTGAATCGGATACAGAATTAGATGCTGCAGCTGCAATAGCACGTACAGCCTCCATTTCATCTGTAAGAGCGCTGTAATCCTCTTCATTATTGTCTGTGCTTCCAAATACTCTTGCAAACTGCTGATCAAGGTCTTCACTTGACAGATGTTCAGCTGCTCCAAGGGGCGCAAATTCGGATTCGCGGCTGTCTAAATCTCCGAATATATTCTGATCAGCTCCGGGAGCTGATTTACCGGCTCTTATATCTCCAAATACTGAGTTCTGGCCCTTTTTGTTGTTTTTATCAGTAGCTGCCTTGGCCTGCTGGATACCGCTAACCGTACCGTCAAGCTCATAACCATCAATTCCGAGATTTTCAAAAAAGTTTGATGCTGCTGCATTATGAAATGAAACAGGAGGTGTAGCTGCATCATAAAAACCTGCCGGAGAGTTAGAATCCGGCGGAGCCATATTGGCAGAACCGGGATTTATACCATGAGCCATCATGCTGACTTTGGTAGCAGCTTCTCTTGCCTGCTTAGCAGTAAGTTCTGCGTCAATAACAGTCTGTCTTGCCTGTGCTTCTGTTTTGGCAGCCTCAGATACTGTAGACGTAAGATTTTTGTGCTTATCATTGAGCATGTCATACATGAACATTACTTCATCATGATTTTTATGGATATCATTCATGACAGTATCAGCATACTCACTTATGGCACTCATTTTTTCATTAGTAATACGATCAAGCCCTCTTTCTGTTTTCAAAAGAGATTCCTCGATCTTATCATCAATTTCCTGCTGAATTTTATCGTGAGATTTCTCGATAGATTTGTGGACAGCCTGCGAAACGGCCGATTCCATAGCTTTTTTGTCATCTTTCTCAAGGTCTTTGCCAACCGGCAGGACAAAGCCCAGAACTATTGCAACTACACCAAAAATGAGTAATATAACAACACCTATTCCCATCAGTCCTCCTTACCTTTGTTTATGGATACACAAAGGCATAACCCAAGTCGTTAATAAATCCATGATGCAGATAAATACTTATCAGTCCAAAGGAGCGACCCTTACGTCTCCCTCTTTTTCTATAAATTTACTAAATTTGACCGGTTTACTTACTGTCATTGACAATTCCCCAATTGTAATAACAGTTCCTGCATTGCATATGCCATTAACACTTACATATGCATCATGCGTATCAGATAATTTATCCTGAAGTTCCATCAGATTTTCTGATTTATCATTAATATCATTTTCCAGCTGAGCTTTCATAGCCATAAGCTTCTTGGCATAGGCTGCCTGATCTGCTGAAAGCTGAATGCCTGCCTTAAGCTTTTTGACAATTCCCTCAACTGTAGGCTTTATCTGCTGAAGACTCTTATTGGCTTCGCCAATGCTCTTCATAAGGTCGCGGATCCTTGCTTTAAGCGTGGGATCAACTCCAACGTCAACTCTTGTGGTGGTTCCCATTTCACCGCCAATAGTAATAACGCATACTTTCTCGCCCGCAACAACGTGCCCGCCAACTATAAAGCCCTTATTACCTGTAACATTAACTTCCGTACCCGCCTGCACATTAGAATGCAGGATAGATTCAGCATTAACGCTTCCTCCGGCAACAACCTGAGCATTTTCTATGAATTTGGTGACTATATTACCGCCGGCTTTTATAAGACCTCCGCCAGCTCCGTTAACACCTCTTTCCATGATTATGTCAGCGCCTGCTTCAAGCACCGCACCTTCAATAGTGCCTTTAACCTCTATATTTCCTCCGGCTTTTGCACTAAATCCGGAAGCTATATTACCGGCCACAGCAATACTTCCTTCATAATCAATATTACCTGTAGCAACGTCAATATTCTTAAGATTCAAAACATTGGATACAACAACCTTACCTTCCTGAAGAGACACATGCCCTGATGTTTCGGCAGTAAGCGTAAGCTTATCTTCAGAAATCTTTACATTTTTGCCATAATGAAGGCTCTTAACCTTTACAGCCTTCGGTTTAACCTGATTGCCATAAACACTTGTTCCATAATCACCCATATCAGCAGGTGTAAGTACAGCAAGAAGGTCTCCCTCTGTGCAGTGATTTATGATATTCAGGTTATGATAATCAACTGACCCGTCAGCATTAAGAGTAGGATGAGGTCTTTTGCTGACTCCGAATTTATAATCTATAACAGCATCGCTGCCATCTCTTGGAAGCTTTCCCCTGGCAATTACGATGTCTTTACAATATTCTCTTTTGGCAAAAAAACTATCAATAATATCCTTGTCAACGCCAAACCTGATCTTTTTAAGCACCAGGTCTCCTACAACTTCCTTGGAATCAGTAAGCTGACCGTTTTCTCCGCCAGCGATGTTCTCAGAAGGAGGAAAAAAACGAAGCGATACGGACATCTGATCATCAGCTATAGTCATTAAATACTGTTCCCTTACAGGATTAGCCTTGTTCTGAGTGAAATAGACAGGCTCACCGCCCATCTTTTTCACTGCTTCATTAACAGCAATAATGTCATAGCCGATTCTGTTCCTATCAAGATATTCAGTTATTTCGCCGGTGGTGATATCAGGATCTCCATCTGTAGCTTCAAATACCTTAACAGCTGTTCCGGCTTTTCCAATAACAAGCTGAAAATATCCGTTCATTTTCGCTCCATCATTACCCGTATTTATGCTCTGACTGTAACATGAATAGGTATCTATACTCTGTCTGTGAGAATACCCATGTATTTGCCCATCTTACCGCGCATCTTTTGGAGCGCTCTTGTATGAAGCTGGGATACACGTGATTCCGAAACCTCTAAGATATTACTGATTTCTTTTAAGGTAAGCTCCTCATAGTAATACAAAAGTATTACCTTGCGCTCTTTTTCTGTAAGAAGTTCAAGGGCTTCTCCAAGCATCTTCTTAAGCTCAGCCTTCTCTATAACCTCTTCAGGCTTTTCAAATCTGGCACCATGATTTCGGTCTTCCGGCACATCAGATCCCTGCTCCATAAACTCATTTAAAGAGATGACACCCGTAACCTTCATCTGGCTCTGCCAGTTAAGATACTCTTCCTCGGAGATATTCATCTTCTTCGCGATCTCGGCATCTGTGGCAACATGACCACTTTCAGCCTCGACTTCCTTGATCGCAATATCGATCTTCTTCTGGCGATCACGAATAGTACGCGGAATCCAGTCCATCTTCCTTATCTGGTCAAGGATGGCGCCACGTATACGAAGTGATGCATAGGTCTCAAATTTGACATCCTTAAGTGTATCGAACTTGTCTATCGCATCAATAAGACCGAAGATGCCATATCCAACAAGGTCGTCATATTCGACATTAAAACCCAGATACATAGAAAGTCTGCCTGCAACAAGCTTTACAAGCGGAGCGTATTCCAGTATCAGTTTTTCTCTTATCTCGGGAAGTTTAGAGTTTTCATATTCTTTCCATAACTTGATTCTTGCTGCTTCATCCATGTAGAGCTTACCCCCATGTTCTAGTATTTAAAGCACTCGATTATATATGTAAAAAGAAATATTTCTATAGAAAATATACTAGAAAAACAAATCCTCTTCTTGCTTTGCAGCAGCTTTTGCCTGAGCAATAAGCTCTTCAGCCTCACGTCTTGCTTTCTCCTCATCCAAAAGACGTTCCTGTTCAAGCCTTTTATCAATCCACTGCTTAACGGCCTCTTCTTCATATTTTTCTATCATATTTTGAAGAATGGACCCAAACAAAAGGAAAAGAACTGTAGTCGTACATACTACAATAAACCATCTGCTGGTCGGCATACCGTCAAAATAAGTAAAAACAGCAATGACAGCCGTTCCAAGTAGAGTCACAAATGGTGCAATAAGCTTTGTTTTAGGATCAATCAAAACCTTGTAATTAACTTTTATGATCTCATTTTTATTTTTTGCTTTTTCATTTTTACGGATGGCTCTGACAATGTTTTCAACCCGGGGATCTTTCCACATTTCGGGATGAACATCGTTTTCTTCCTTGTCAGAAGCATTTTCTAAATTCTCTTCATCCTGAACTTCCATGTTATCATCATCGCTCATATGATTTTCTCCGGCTTGCCTACAGCTTTGATAACATAATCTCCCGTCTCAGGATAAAAAATAACAGTTCGTCCGAAATTAAGGCCCGTATCCTGAGAAAGTACTTTGATATTAAGTTCCTTAAGAGCTTTTAGAGAAGCCTCAACATTACGATCGCCAACACGCATACTGGGACTTGACGACTGGAATGCAAACATAGTAGCGCCGCCAGCAATCTTGGCTACCATCCTGCTTTTAGATGCGCCAAGAGCTTCCATGCGCTTTACAAGCTCTCTAATTCCGGTATCTGCAAATTTAGGAATGTTATTATTATTCCTGATCTCTGTAGAATCCGGGAGCATTATATGAGCAAGACCTCCTATCTTGGTTACAGGATCTCTTATTGCTATACCGCAACAAGAGCCTAGACCAAGTGTAGTAATCCCATCCGGGGCCTTGCAGGTATTTAAATCTGCCATCCCTACTTTTATAATTTCAGACATGAATTATCCTCATCAGCTGTAAAATATAAAAACAAACGAGACAAAAAATTTATCAGTCAAACATAGAGACATCAATACCAAGGGAGCCGAGAATCTTCTTATAACCTTCAATATCAGGTAAAAGAATAAAATAACCGCTTATCTGAACATCGTCAGTAAAACGATTCTCTATCAGAAGAAGTTTATCGCCCATAAGACCGAATTCAATTGCCGGAACGGAAAGGATTGCTCCTGCCATATCAACAGCAACGTATGGAACTGAAGGGATCATCTTCAAATTAGTCATTGTTGCAAGAGAATTAAGATAAGAACCGGTAATGATATTACCAATTTCTTTTAATGCAGAAAGTTCCATTTCATCAAACTCTGCATCTTCAGGTTTATCCTGCATTATAAGCTTATTAGCAAGATACCTGGCTTCTTTCTGGCCGGTAAGGAACATGATAGAACCGTCAACATCTCCTTCCATACGAAGATAAATGCCGGCCATGATCTGATCCGCACCACCCATACAATCGCCAACATCCTTAAATTCAAGGAGTCTTACACTGGGAACTGACATATCAACCTTAGCACCAAGCATCTGTGCAAGTGCTGTAGTAGCATTACCTGCTCCGATATTACCAAGTTCCTTTAGTACATCATAATACTGCTCGGAAAGAGCATCCAGACTTAAATCCGCCAAATCATATCCTCCTGATCTGAAACAATCCCTGAAAGGAACAAAAAAGCGACTCTTTGTACAAGTACTCAGTTACAGGATGTAACTGTACATGTTTAGAAATACATGGATGTATTTCTATGTACGCGGTTACAGGATGTAACCGTACATGTTTGGAATTACATGGATGTAATTCCATGTACTACTAAAGAGAGAAGGTGTTAAAACTTTCTCTCTTTAATAGTATCACATTTTCAATTTAATTTTAATATTATATCGTTATTCTTTCTTTTCTTTTGCAGTTTCAGGATCAAGTGCTGTAAGGTCAAGTATTGATACGAGTCCGCCCTCATACTTACCAACGCCTGATATAAACTTGCCGTTGCTCTTCTTTGTCTTTTCATCAAAGGAGAGCTTATCAATATTAGCGGCACCAATATTAAGTACCTGATTGACCTGATCTACAATAATTCCAAGAAGTTCACCTTCATCGCCGATCTTAAGGATAATGATACGGCTCTTGTTGGTGATGACATCCTCTTCCATTCCCATAAGAACACGAATGCTCATTACAGGAACGATAACGCCTCGAATATTCAAAACGCCCTTAAAATAGTCATCAACCTTAGGAACTCTTGTGATATTCTGCATCCTTACAATATTATCGATATACTTGATATCGATTCCATACTGCTCGTCAGCAAGCTTGATGATAATATATTGAATTATTTCTCCAATATCCTGTGTATCTCTGAGTGCATCCATTATTATTATCCTCCAATCTGATTGGTATCAAGAATGAGTGCAATTTCTCCATCACCAAGGATTGTAGCGCCACTGATGAATTTGCACTTCGTCATATATTTACCAAGAGGCTTGATAACGATTTCCAGCTGACCTTCAAGTTTGTCGATAACAAGACCAACCTGCTGATCGCCACGTTTGGTTATAACAACGATCATGTCCTCGTTAGGATCATTGGTTGACTTATTTTCAAGAACTTCGTTCATTCTGATAAGTCTTGTTACGCTGCCACGAAGATTGATAACCTCTTTATTGGATACAAACTTGATATCCGATACAGGAACATTTTCAATGGACTGAATGGAATCAAGCGGAATAGCATATTTCTCACCGCCGACTTCAACCATGAGACCCTGAATAATAGCAAGAGTCAGAGGAAGTCTTATGATCCATGTAGATCCTTCGCCAAGCTTTGTATTAACTGTAACAGTACCTGAAAGGGATTCAACCTTACTCTTAACAACATCAAGACCAACGCCTCTTCCTGAGATTTCAGATACCTGCTTAGCAGTTGAGAATCCAGGATGGAAAAGAAGTTCTACAGCCTGCTGTTCTGTAAGAACGTCAGCTTCTTCTCTTGTCATGATGCCCTTTTCTACAGCCTTATTTCTGACTATGTTAGCATCAATACCGTTACCATCATCACCAACCTCGATGACAACTGAGTTACCATCCTGATAAGCATGAAGGAAAATCTGTCCTGTCTCATCCTTACCACGTGAAAGTCTTGTCTCAGAATCTTCGATACCGTGATCAGCACTGTTTCTTAACAGATGCATCAAAGGATCACCGATCTCATCAACAACGGTACGGTCCATTTCTGTCTCTTCACCAGTCATTGTAAGTTCCATCTTCTTGCCAAGAGACTTTGTAAGATCTCTGATCATACGAGGGAATTTCTGAAGTACTGATTCAATAGGAACCATTCGTACTTTCATGACTGATTCGTGAAGATTGGTTGTTACTGATTCAAGATATTCTATCTGTTCAGTAACATTACTATTTTGTATTCCGGCTGATTCAGTAGCTGATATCAGCGAATTCTTAGCGATGATAAGCTCTGATACCTGGTTCATAAGTGAATCAAGTTTTTCTGTATCAACACGGATTGTTCTTGATACAACAGGCTTTCCTGCCGGTTTCTTGGCATCTGCAGCTTTAGCAGGAGCTGGTGCTGCTTTTGCAGGAGCGGGTGCTGGAGCTGCTGCTTTTGCAGGAGCCGGTGCAGGTGCTGCAGGAGCAGGTGCAGGAGCCGGTGCTGCTTCAGCTGCAGGCTGAGCGGGTGTTGCTACAGGAGCATCAGGATCATATTCGCCAATCTCTACTGATTCTATCTCAGATACATTCTTGGCTATCTCTGCAACCTTCTCTGCATCATCAGTATCAGTAAGTACGATCAAAGAGAATGTAAAATCGAACTTTTCATCCTCTATATCCTGATTGCTTGGATCTGAAGCAACAACTTCACCTATATCTTCCAGACCTTTTACAACAAGAAAAGCTCTGGCAGCCTTTAAAAGACAAGTATCCTGTATCTTAACTGTAAGGCCAAATGCCTTACGGCTATCTGCAATACCTTTTTTGATAGTATCTTTAGTAGCATCATCCATAGGGATCAAATGCCAGTCGCCATGAGGAACAGCATCAGCTTTAGCTTCCTGTGCAGGTGCTGCTTCTGCCGCTGCGGGCTGAGCAGCAGGTGCTGCTTCTGCACTTCCACCAGCTTTTCCGGCACGAATATCTGCAAGAGCCTGTATAAGGTCTGCATTTTCTTCTGTACCTTCATCCTGTGAAGACTCGATATTATCAACATATTCCTGAACCGCATCCAGACACTTAAACAAAGTATCTGTCATATGGGTATCAACTTTTAATGTGCCATTACGCACATCAGAAAATACGTCTTCCATGTCGTGAGTAAGCTGCTGCATGCGCTTATAGCCCATGGTGCCTGCCATACCCTTCATGGAATGCGCCGCACGGAATATCTCGTTGACACAGTCCTCGTTTGTAGGATCATCTTCCAGAGTCATAATAGCGTCGTTCAGAGTCTGGATATGTTCCTTAGCTTCATCAAGAAACACGCCTAGATATTGGGAAGTATCCATTTTATTTTACCCTCCTTGAAGAGTTAACCCATGAATGAAGGCGCCGTTTCTTGTGACATTTATACCCCGGATACACCTACATTCATTACTATTTCCTGTGCAATCTTATCCAGCGATACTACCTGATTGGACAATCCGGCAGTTGCTACAGCTCTTGGCATTCCATAAACTGTACAGGATTCTTCATCCTGGGAGATAACATGCACTTTTTTACTTGCTTTAAGGTTCTTGATTCCTTCAGTTCCATCAGCTCCCATGCCTGTCATTACGACGCATACAACTTCATCATAGGATGAATTGGCAAGCGATTCGTACATGAAGTTGGCACTTGGCTTAACACCTTCTCTTGTCGGTCCGTCTTTAAAATGGATGACAAATTTACCGGAAGGATTTTTCTCAATATGCATATGTATACCGCCTTTAGCGATATAAACGGTTCCTCTTGTAAGTTCATCACCCTCTGCTGCTTCCTTGACATGAATCTCTGAAAGAGAATCAAGACGGGTTGCAAGTGATGCTGTGAAACCGACCGGCATATGCTGCACCAGTACAACAGGTGCTTTGAGATTTTTTGGAAGCTTTGGTATTACCGCCTGAAGAGCTCTGGGACCGCCAGTAGATGAAGCAATAGCGACGATCTTGTTGCCGGTAATGCTGGCTGTACTTTTCTGAACAGCCTGTATTATCTGCTTATCAATCTTTTTATCGGCGGGTTTTTCAGTTTTATTAACACTTACAATTGTAGGAAGCTTTGAAATGCTGACACTCCAAAGAGTTGTAAGGAATTCCTTGGTAAAATCCTCGCCTTTGCAGGCAGATGCTCTGTCAGGTTTGTGAACGAAGTCTATAGCTCCAAGATCCAGAGAGTCCAGTGTGACCTTAGCACCTTCAACTGTATCTGTGCTGGCCATCATAGTGCGTATTCTGATCTTTTCTTCGTTCAATTTCTGAAGAAGCTCTATACCATTCATCTTAGGCATGTTAACATCAAGAACCATGACATCATATGAATTGGACTTCTTCAGCATTTCAAGTGCTTCAGCGCCATCTCTGGCAGTAGCTTCCACATGAAACTTTGAATCTGAATTAATGATATCACTGAGTACGCTTCTCATAAGTGCAGAGTCATCAACCAAGAAAATTTTTTTCATATTTACGCCTACTTTCTATCTTATTATCGTTTATACTATAGTGTCTGTTCCTTATAATATCTTTGGTTAACTGTATTTAAGTTCAAGTTCTTCGCATCATTTTCCTTTCTTCTTCAAAGATATAGTGGATTATATCTTCGCGGTCATCTTCATCTATATTGGTATACTTAACGCGGTGTTCAAAGCTTCCCTGCTTGGCTTCAAGTTCTCTTGTCTTAAGTATCTGCCCGATGATCCTGTATTCCTTAAGATTTCCTCTTTGAGGAAGCTTATAGTAGATATATATCCTGGAATTTTCATCAAGTCTTAAAGGAGCTATGAATCTTATACCGCCTCCGCTTATATCGACTATCGTCCCTTTATTCATCGGTTCATCATAATCAAGTGCAAAGAAAGGATTATCTCTTATTGTTAATTCTTCATCCTCAGTAAGATTTCTGAATTTAAAACTGATAGCACAGCTAAATCTGTAATATTCTCTTCTCTGCAGCTTTGAAAGGGGACTTGTAAGCTCAATAGTAAGAATATACATATTGTTGGACCGGTATCTGTCAGCGACTCTTCCGCTACTTTGGAACAAGCCCTTATCAGAATAAAAGACTATGTTATAAGTGCCATCTACAGGAAGGAGCTGAAGCTGCCCTTTTTCCATCGGCATCATCACATCGATCTTTTCTTCAGACAGGATGTCGTATATCTTGCTTGCATACGATTTCCTGTCACCACTATTTATATACCCTGTCGAAAAAGGCTGCAGTTCTATTCTGTTTCCAGGTATTATGTAATCAGATAGCATGTCATCCTTTCGTGCCGCCTACGGCCTCAGCTGTGGTAGATTCTAATTTTCTGCTCTTAATAATATGCGAGAAAAAAGCTGCCATTCCTCTTGGCTGTATCTCTGGCTCACCACCTTGTTCGCCTGTAAGTTTTCTAGCAATGCTCTCAAACGATCTGACCGATTTAGCATTCGGAAAAGCAATCGACACCGGCGATTGCTGCATTACAGCATTAGATAGCTGCTGATCCTGCGGAATCGAGCCAAGATAAGTAAGAGGTAGCTTTAAATATCTTGTAGAAACAGCGCTGAGCTTATGATACAGCTGTTCGCCTTCCGCATCGGAACTTACTCTGTTCGAGACTGTTTTAATTACAGTATCTTCCCTGCTAAATCTGGGATGATGATTAAGCGCTTTAAGAAGTGAATAAGAATCAGTTATCGAAGTCGGTTCAGGCGTTGTCACAAGTATGATCTCGCCACTTGCTACAAGAAATTCCAAAACGGCATCCGAAATACCCGCTCCTGTATCCACAATTATTGTATCGGCTATTGCATCGAGTTCCGCAAGATTAACAATTATATAAACAAGATAATCTCTCGAAAGATTATACATGCCGGAAATGCCGGAACCGCCAGAAATAAAGCCTACGCCCATAGGTCCCCAGGTAATAACTTCTTTAATATTTTTGCCCTGATATATAAGATCGCACAGATTATGTTTGGGAACTGTACCAAACATGATCTCAATATTGGCAAGTCCGAAGTCGGCATCAAGGATTATGACCCTCTGGCCCATCTTACGAAACTGTATCGCCAGATTTATAGCTACATTGCTCTTACCAACACCGCCCTTACCGCTTGTAACAGTAATAACTCTTGCAAGAGGTCTGTTGGGCCTTGAAGAATTCGCATTCTTAATAATATTTCTAAGCTGAGTTGCCTGATCCTGCATACATTATCCCCCGGCTACTGCTTTCGGCCTTATCAATAAGTCCTTCATCAAACATTAAGCAATTATTTTTTTCCTCCCAGAAGGTTCTTGACTACCCTCTGCGCATCAAATACGGCGATATCATCCGGAACATTCTGGCCATTAGTAATGTAAGACATCGGAGCACCGGTATGAAGCTTTATATTATAAAGATTGCCGACCGCATTAGTTTCATCCATCTTGGTGAAAATAAGCTTGTAGTCAAAATCTTCCTTATAATTGTCCACTATCTCAAGAAGATCTCTGTATTTGGTAGATGCACTCATAACAAGGAAAGTATCCGTATCCATTTTTTCCTTTAAAGTCTCTACGTATTTGCCGACTTCATCCTTTTGTTCCTCATTGTGAATAGAATGACCGGCAGTATCTACCATGATATAATCCATATCTTCAAAATCATCTGCCGCCTTCTTGATATCTTCCACAGAATAGATAACCCTGAAAGGTATCTCAAGAATTGAAGCATAAGTTCTAAGCTGCTCAGCTGCAGCGATCCTGTAAGTATCAACTGTTATAAGCGCAACCTTTTTGTGCTGAACTACAGAAAGATTGGAAGCAAGCTTTGCAATAGTAGTTGTCTTACCAACGCCTGTAGGTCCTATGAATATTTCAGCTTTTACACCATTTTCAGAAGGTGTTATCTCTTCGGACTTACCGAATTTGAGGATCATCTTCTGATACACATTACTAAGAAAGTATTCAAGAGGTATACCCGGCTTTGCAAATCTCTCGACTTCATCAGTCAGCTCATTGACATAGCGCTCGTCTACTTCGTTTTCTATCATTGTGTTATATAGGAGTTTGATAAAAGATAAAGTCTCTTCCGGAATTGTATCGTCCTTTGCGCGGATTTCTGAATCATTTTTGGAATCAGCAGAAGCTTTTGGAGCTTGCTCATCTTTTTGCGGACGCACAATATTTTTTTCAAGAAGAGAATGAAGAGAATCCAGCTTTTCTTCGATAACAGAATTAGAAGAAGGGACTGTGACACCCGGCCTTTCAAGAACAACCGAAGAAGCCGTAGCATTCTCTGCAGCTACAGCATTAGTAGCAGAAAGCTTCCCGGACGAACCGGCGGATACCTTCAAAGGTGGAAGCACTCCTGACTGGGACGCCTTGATAAGCTTCTTGCCAAGATCAGAAGCTTCATCAGCTTTCTTATTATCATTGTCCTGTTCAGAAGGTGAAAGACTCTTTTTAGGGCGCACGATCTTATCAGAAAGATCAGGCTCTTCTTCTAAAGCTACCGTCACCTCTGTCTTTGGTTTTTGAAGGAAAGACCAAAAGCCAACCTTGCGTACAGGTCTTACATTCATCACGACAATGCCCATGCCGAGCTCTTCTCTAGCCTGCTCTGTGGCATCTTCTTCTGTTTTACCGACAAACTTCTTAATTATCATAGGCCTTCTTTCCAATACTAAATTCTTATTGAAGGATTTTTTTATAAATCAACCTGCCTTTAGTTCTTAAATTCAAGTTATGCCGTAACCATGCCAACCGATTGAAGCTCAACGTCGCTTTCCACTTCATTGTAGGAAATAACAATCAGGTCTTTGTAGGTCTCTTCTGTCATTTTCTTAAAATACATTCTTACAATTGGAGAAGTCATTACTATAGGACTTCTGCCGTTGTCTTCAAGCTTTTTGGCCTGAGTGACAACACTCTTTAAGATAGCTCTGGTCCTTTCAGGATCAAGAGTAAGATAAGCACCGGTCTCAGTCTGCTTGACAGAACCCATGATCTCCTGCTCCACCTTAGGATCAAGCGTAACAACGCTCGTCGTCTCTCCGGATATAAAGTACTTGTTGGATATAGCGCGCTTAAGGCTCTGCCTTACATATTCAGTCAGTATATCCGTATCATGCGTACTAGGCGCATAATCCGCAAGAGTTTCAAATATAGTAACAAGATCTCTTATTGATATACCCTCTGACAAAAGATTCTGAAGAACCTTTTCAATCTCACCAAGACTCATAAGCTTGGGAACAAGCTCATCTACAAGAGCAGCATTGTTTTCCTTAAGATTGTTAACAAGGTTCTGAACATCCTGTCTTGTAAGAAGTTCAGCTATATGCTCTCTTATAACCTCTGTCAAATGAGTTGCTATTATGGAAGGCGGATCAACAACTGTATAGCCCATAGACTCCGCGCGTTCTCTCTGACTTTCGGTTATCCATATAGCGGGCAGGTGGAAGGAAGGCTCAAATGTAGGAATACCTGTGATCTCTTCCTCAACATGTCCCGGATTCATGGCCATATAATGGTCAAAAAGAATCTCGCCTTCACTGATCTGTATACCTTTTATTTTAATAATATACTGATTAGGATTGAGCTGGATATTATCACGAAGACGTATAATAGGAACAACCGTACCAAGTTCAAGTGCTATCTGACGCCTAATCATAACAACTCGGTCAAGAAGGTCACCTCCCTGATTGATATCAGCAAGGGGGATTATTCCATATCCAAACTCAAGCTCTATAGGATCAACCTGAAGAAGTGAATTAACATTTTCAGGCTGTCTTATCTCTTCAGCCTGAGCTTCTTCTGCTTCTTCAACAGTTTCTTCAGTAGCTGCTTCTTCTACTCTTTGCTGCATCATTCTGCCGCCAACTATATACAAAGCGCCAATTGCAACATATATAACAGGCGGAAGTGGTGAAAAGAGTCCTAGGAAAGCAATAACTGCGCCAACCAGATACATAACCTTGGGAAGGCCAAATACCTGATTGATAAGAGTATGACCAAAGTCAGATTCGCCGGCGCCCTTAGTTACAAGAACACCTGTTGCAAGTGACGTACAAAGTGAAGGAATTGAAGATACAAGGCCATCACCAATTGTAAGGATAGTGTACTTATCAACAGCTTCATTAAGAGCAAGGCTTTGACGAAGGACACCCATCATAATACCACCAACAATATTTACGACTGTGATAATAAGACCGGCTGTGGCATCTCCCTTTACATACTTGGAAGCACCATCCATGTTACCAAAGAATGTGGCTTCCTTCTGAATATGATCACGTCTGTTTTTGGCTTCTTTATCATCTATTACACCGGTATTAAGATCGGCATCAATAGCCATCTGCTTACCAGGCATAGCATCAAGTGTAAATCTTGCAGTTACTTCAGATACACGTTCAGAACCTTTGTTGATTACAACGAACTGAACTATTACAAGGATAATATATACGATAATACCGATAATAAGGTCACCGCCACCAACGAATTCACCAAATACCTCAATAACCTTACCAGGATCACCTGTTGTAAGAATAAGTCTTGTAGATGAAACGTTGAGAGCGATTCTAAAAACTGTGGTACATAGAAGCATTGTAGGATAAAAGCTCATATCCAGAGCTTCCTTAACATACATTGCGTTAAACAAAATTGCAAAAGCCATAGAAAGGTCAAATGCAAGAAGTATATCCATTAAAAATGCCGGGATAGGGATGATGAGCATAATAAGCGCAGCAACTACATACAGCGCTACACCGTAATCAAAAACAAGCTCAGTAATCTTCTTACGATTCATAAGCATCCCCCTTTCTCAATCCTTCTATAACGGCCAAAGCCGGATATTTACTACAAGAGAGTATAGTTTACCCGTAAAGTTTTATTACTCTTTGTATCATAGAATGATCGAAAAATGTACTAACCCTAACACCTTAATGATATTTTATCAAAAAAATACCGCAATTTCATCATTTTTTATAAAAAATATGTCGGTTTTTTGATTATTTTTGACTAAATGACCCTATAACGAACACCTCTGCTGTAAAAAACAAAACCTCTCTATAGATCAGATCTTGCCCTGAAGCTTATATACATATGCAAGAACCTCTGCTACAGCTTTATAAAGCTCAGGAGGTATGAATTCACCAATTTCGACATTGGCGTAAAGCATTCTTGCAAGAGGCTTATCTTCTACGATCTCTATATGATTCTCTTTAGCTGCATCCTTAATCCTTTGAGCCATAAAGTCAGCACCCTTGGCTATAACTTTAGGAGCAGGATCCTCGTCCTGATTGTAGATAAGTGCTACAGCATAGTGCGTAGGGTTTGTGATAACAACGTCCGCTTTAGGAAGTTCCTGCATCATACGGCGCTGGGAAGCTTCTCTCATCTTCTGTTTCTGTTTGGACTTAATCTGAGGATCACCTTCAGTATCCTTATATTCATCTTTAACTTCCTGCTTAGTCATCTTCATGTCTTCACGAAACTTATGCTTCTGATATATGAAATCTATTGCCGCTATCAGTATATAAACCGCAGAACATCTGATCCCGACATCGATTATAATATCGCCCATAAGAGCAATCCCCTGTTTAAGAGGCATATCATATAAAAGAAAAAGAGACTCCTGCCTGCCCGTAAGCGTCATAACTACGACAATAGAAATAAGACCTATCTTCAAAAGAGACTTTAAAAGATTAAAAAGAGACTGAACTGAAAAAATACGCTTAATACCGCTCAAAGGATTGAGCTTATTGAATTTAGGCTTCATGGGTTCAGTAGTTATCTTAAAACCAAACTGAGCGATATTACAGATAAAAGCAAGGGCAAAGCCTGCAAGAAGATATGGCAGTACTGCCAAAAGTACTATAAGTAATATTTTAACAAAAAGGGAATAAATAGTAGATGAAGGAATATAGCCATCCACCATGACTATAGTATCCGGAATATTCTCATAAGTATCTCTAAAAAGAAATACAAAATATTCTCCAAGATATTCTTTATAAACATTAAGGATTATAAAAAACGCAAAAAGATCCGCAGCCACAGTTATTTCCTGACTCTTAGCCACCTGACCTTTTTTTCTTGCATCATTTAATCTTTTACCGGTTGCCTCTTCAGTCTTCTCACCGCCAGGGCCTTCCTTGGCGAAGAACTGAAGATCATACCTAAGGCGCAATTCCATACGCAAACTCCTGGAGTAATATTTTCATCTGATCAAAGATAAATTCTGAAGCAACTGACATAAGCGAACTTGTAATAAACAAAATCCCAAGTCCAACAAGTATCTTAAGCTGCATACCTACAGCAAACATATTAAGCTGAGGAGAAACCTTTGCAAGTATACCAAGAACAATATTCATGGTAAAAGATACTATAAAAACAGGAAGTGTTATCCTAAATCCTATAACCATATAGTCCTTCATAAATTCAAGCATTGCCTGAAGAAGGAAATGTGTCTGGAACATGGCTCCATTTACAGGAATAAGAGTAAATGAATCTGCCAGGGCTTTGATAAGATATCTGTACATCCCGCTTATAATAAGCATTACCATAAGCATCTGCTGATATAATGCACCCGTTATAGTTACATTGATATTAGTTGAAGGGTCCATGATAGATACCATGGAAAGACCTGTCATCATATCGATGATCTGACCTGCAAAAGCTCCGATCTGCATGCAGATAAGCGAAGAAAAGCCAAGTATGATTCCTGTAGCAAGCTCTCTTAAAACTATGAACGCATAGCCGTATACAGTTGAATAAGAAAGAGCCGCCCTTGGAGCCACATCGAACATTACCATAGCCAGAAACAAGGAAAATCCGACCTTATACCTTCTCGGGATTCCTTTTACAGAGAAAAAGGGCGCAACAAATACAAAGGCAGATATTCTCACCAGTATCAGAAGAAAATATTCAAGATCTCCATAGGTAAAAGATATATCAATCATTGTATTAGCCCTCAGAACCCTTTTGATCCTTCATATTCCCGATACAAGGTGTAAACTTCAGATCAGTGAATATAAAGTGAAAAATCCGACCAGAGCTTAGTCATAAAATCAGAAATCTGCGTCCCCATATAGTTGCCAAGAAGAATAAGACATAAAAATGCAACCAAAAGCTTTGGTACAAAGGTAAGTGTCTGTTCCTGAATTGAAGTGACAGTCTGGAAAATAGAGATCACAAGACCCATTACAAGAGAAGCAAGGAGCATAGGTCCTCCAACCTTTATTACCAGAAACAGTGCATCTCTTATTATCTGATTAACAACACCGGCATCCATAAAGAGGACCTCCTTTCGCAGCTTCTTTTACTAAAAATCACCTGAAATTTATATTTAACACTTATTATACATTTGCTAATAAAAAGTCTTAACAAGACTTCCAATAATAAGATTCCAGCCATCTGCAAGAACGAATAAAAGAATCTTAAACGGCATGGATATAGTCGTAGGCGGCAGCATCATCATACCCATTGACATAAGTACTGATGCAACAACCATATCAATTACAATAAACGGAATATAGATAAGGAATCCTATGATGAATCCTGTCCTTAGTTCACTTATCATAAATGAAGGAACAAGAACTGTTGTAGGAATATCATCCAGGGTTCCATCCCACTCATCACCGCTTATCTCCATGAACATAACAACGTCCTTGCGCTGAGTCTGAGGATACATGAACTCTCTTATAGGAACCATTGCCTTGTCCAAGAGCTCCTGCTGGGTTATCTCGCCGTTATTAAACGGAACGTAAGCCTCGTTGTATACACGAAGTATAGTGGGCTGCATGATATAAAAGGTCAGAAACAAAGCCAGACCTATCATTACCATGTTAGGAGGGGCTGTCTGAGTATTAAGTGCTGTTCGGGTAAAGTGAAGAACCAGGATGATCCTCGTAAATGAGGTCATCATAATGATAATAGAAGGTGCAAGCGCTATAAGAGTAAGTGTAATGAAAATACGCAGTGCACCATTAATGTCACCATTACCATTGTCATAAGTAACAGTAACATAGTTGGCTATATTAAGTTCCGAAAGGTCTTCTGCCGTTTCGGCGCTACCGGGGTCCGTAATATTGGTACGCTCATCATCCGTACCAGTAAGATGGTAATCCGGTTCTACAGTTGGGTCAGTATCCGTGGTGTCGTCAACATAAACTGTTCCGGCCTCGGTCGCAGTTGATACCAAAGGAATTGCAAAAGAAAGAAAGGCCACCATAACCGCGGATGCCGCAGTGCTGATGACAGCTCTTAGAAGCAACCGGCGTATGCTGTCCTTTCCCTTAGGATTTTTCATATTCCGCTTGATCCCCCGCATTAGGCTAAATTAAGAAATCAAAACCCGGTTATGGGTTTTAATTCTGTTAGCGCTGCAAACCCTGTTTAATTTTATCCATGATATCTTTAAATGAATTCGCTGAAGAAGGCTCAGATGCTACAGCTTTCACGTCCTCGGATGAAAGCTCACAGAGCTTTTCTACGGAATCCTTGCTCACAGCTATTGCCACATACTTAGTGCCAATACGTATTATCTGTACGTATTGGCTCTGACTAAGGCGCATGACTTCAACAGATTCAATGTTGGTATTAGCAGAACTGTTTTTCTGATACCCAGCAATAAATCTGGTTGTGATATATGTAAGCGCCAGAATAACTATGAATAAAAATATCACAGTCAAAAACTGAGCTATCGCTGTAACGTCCAAATTATCCTATAACCTTCTTTACAGCCTCGAGAACACGGTCTGCCTGGAAAGGTTTAACGATAAAGTCACGAGCGCCTGACTGTATAGCTTCAACAACCATGGCCTGCTGACCCATTGCTGAACACATAATAACTATAGCTTTAGGATCACCTTCCTTAATTTTCTTTAAAGCCTGGATTCCATCCATTTCAGGCATAGTGATATCCATAAGCACAAGATCCGGATGAAGCTCGTTGTATTTTTCTACGGCTTTTGCTCCATTCTCTGCTTCGCCTGCGACATTGTAGCCATTTTTCGTAAGAATATCCTTGATCATCATTCTCATAAATGCTGCGTCATCACAAACTAACACATTTTTTGCCATCGCTCATTCTCCATTTCTTTACGTAATCTTAGTTGTCTGTTAATAAGTTATGAAATGCTAATCGCAATCTGCGTAAAATATATCGGACAGATATGCGGATTACTTTACTTAATAATTTCAGTTACTCTGACACCAAAACTTTCGTCGATTACTACTACTTCTCCCTTGGCTACGTACTTGCCATTTACAAGTACATCTACAGGTTCACCTGCTACCTTATCAAGTTCTATGATCGTCCCGGGTGCAAAATCAAGAATGTCGGAAATCGGCTTGTGCGTACGCCCAAGCTCTACAGTTACTTCAAGAGGAACATCTTTGATAAGTGTGATATTCTCTCCACCTGCTATGAGCTGGCCATCAGGACTGAAGTTCTGGAATGATGCCGGCTGAACATTCATATTCTGCATTGGCATCATCTGCGGCTGCATCATCATCTGCGGCTGCATCATTGGCTGTTGCTGCATCATTGGCTGCTGCATCATCGGCTGTTGCTGCATCTGTGACTGGTCCATAGCCGGCATTCCGGCATCCATCGAAGGTGCAGGCTGCTCTGGTGCAGGAGCAGGTTCTTGAGGTGGAGGAAGTTGATCCTCTTTAGTGCTTGTAATAAAAGTATCATACAAACTCTTCGCAAAGTCAACAGGATACAATTGCATGATTGAAGAATCTACAAGATCACCAATCTGCATCTTAAATGTGATCCTTACAAATGTTCCGCGAAGAAATTCTGCTATTTCACCGGGATCAGTATCCATAGCCGCAAGGAGCGTAGCCTGAGGCGGCGAAATATCAACTTTTTGATCGATCATTGATGAGAGAGCTGTCGCAGCAGCACCCATCATCTGGTTCATTGCTTCAGAGATAGCAGAAAGCTGAAGTTCTCCTATCTCACCATCCTGAATATTGGTACCATCGCCGCCCATCATAAGATCAGTGATGACCATAACATCATGTTCTTTGAGGATCATGATGTTACTACCGTCAAGACCTATCGTGTATTTGATCTGAACAAATACACAAGGTCTTTCGTAATCTGCCATCAAGGTATCCCAGTTACAAAGCGTAACTCTGGGCGTTGTGATATTAACCTTCTGATTTACGAGTGAGAAAAGAGTTGTCGCAGAAGAACCCATACTGATATTGGCTACTTCACCTACCGCGTCTTTCTCAACATCTGTAAGAAGGGATTCATCAATTTCACTGCTCATAGCACCACCACCGCCAGATGCAGAATCGCCGGAATCTGCACCGCCAGATGTATCCATTCCTTCCAGGAGGGCATTAATTTCATCCTGAGAGAGTGTTCCGTCCATCTTTTATTCCTCCTCTCTTATCACCGACGTAACCCTTACCGCGTACTTCTTATCCGATGTTCCAGGAAGCGCTGTGAATTTATCAATATCTCCCACATATACATGCATTTCCTGTGTCACCTTAGAATCAAGCCTTATAATATCTCCAAGCTGCAGCTGTACGAAATCGCTGACAGATACCTGGCACTTTCCAAGTACAGCTTTGACAGGAACCTCGATCCTCCTGACAAGAGATTCAAGAAATTCCGAATCGTTCTCTTCGTTATGCCTTTGCATACTCGAGAACCAGTACTTGGTATTGAGTCTGTCCATTACACTTTCGAGTGTAAAGAATGGAAGACAGAAGTTCATAAGTCCTTCTACATCACCTATCTTCATATTAAGTGTGACGATAGCGATCATATCTGTAGGTGATATGACCTGGGCAAACTGAGGATTGGTCTCAATTCTGTCAAGAATAGGATCAATGTTTACAACATTTTCCCAAGGTTCTACCATCTGCTGAACACATATTGTGACCATCTTCTCTATAAGAGGCATCTCTATGTCGGTAAAAGGTCTTGGCTTATCAAGAGCTGTTCCTTCACCGCCCAGCATTCTGTCTATAAAAGCAAAGCCAATATTAGACTGAACTTCTACTATTATCTGTCCCTGAAGAGGATTGAGGTTTACTATTCCAAGTATTACAGGGTTGGAAAGAGCATTGGAAAACTCTGAGAACGTAACTGTTTCGGAGTTTTCTACAGTGATCTGAACATTTTTTCTAAGATAAAGGGGCATAGTCGTAGCAAGAAGTCTGCCATAATGCTCAAATATGATCTCAAGTGTCCTTAGATGCTCTTTAGAGAACTTCGCCGGGCGTCTGAAATCATAGTCCTTGACCTTTTTCTCATCGGCCTTGGACATCTCTTCGACATCAAGCTCACCTGTTGACAGCGCCGCCAGTAGGTTATCTATCTCATTTTGGCTTAAGACATCACTCATACTTCCTTCTCTCCCATAGGCCCTTGATTACATCTTAACAGGCAAGAATGAACTGAAGCTTATGTCATAGATAAAAGCAGATCCGAAATAATCCTGAACCTTTTCGAGGATCTCTTTCTCGATAGCTGCCTGATTTTCAGCTACATTGTCGTAATTGTAAGGAGATACAACCTCATTGACAATTGATTTGATCTTAGAGGTAGCACCTGATAAGCTGTCACTTGATCCAAGTGTTGCATAATCAGAATTTACAGTATCCATTGAAATATTAAGTGAGCACTGCAAAATAGCTGACTGACCGCTTTCTGTCTTGGCAAGTGATATCTGAATGTCGGTTATTTCATAGTTGGCAGTTTCTGCAGCAGTTATATCCGAAGCCTGCCTTGCAAATCCTGAACTTGTACCCGAACCGCCTCCTGCCTCAAGTTCAAGTGCAGATGCTATATCAGATATTACGGTAGCTGTCTTTTGGTTGGTCTGCATGACAGACAGCATTACTATTCCTGTAAGAACCGTATTGATAACAAGAAGAGCCAGAATGATAATAGCCAGCATGTTCCTTTTCATAAACTTCCTCCTGGTAGGCCTTATGCTTTTATCAAAATCATCAAAGCCGTTTTAGTCTCTGCTACAAATGCTGTATATTTATAAAATATAAATTATTCTTATACTATGATCAGTACTGCGCACTGAGAGGGTTATAGATCCTTATCTCAACACGTCTGTTCTTAGCTCTGCCTTCAGCTGTAGTATTATCAGCTACCGGCTGATATTCTCCTCTTCCTGAGTGCTTGATGTTAGCAGGATCCAGATCCGTCACATCAAGAATATAATAGAAAACAGATAGTGCACGAGCATCTGAAAGCTCATCATTATTAGCAAACTGTGAATTGCTGATCGGCACGTTATCTGTATGACCTTCAATTTCAATAGTTCCGCCGGCATAGCTTTCAAGTACTGCGCCAACCTTGTTAAGGACAGGATAAGCACTTTCCTGAACCTGCGAACTACCAGAAGCAAATAGTAATGAACCACTTATAGTCAGCTGAACATACTGGCTCGTATAATTCAGGATTACATCTGATATAACTTCCTCTTCTGTAAGCTCTGCAAGTTCTTCCTCAGACATGCCCTCCTGAAGGGCCTCGGTGACCTCTTTGGCAAGTTCTTCGGATGCTTCAAGCTGCGCTGCTTCAAGAGTTGCTTCTGCTTCAGATACATCAGATGAAGCTCCTTCAGAAGTCTCCTCTCCTGATGTTGAATCTGTGATATCTTCAGCCTCTCCCGAAGAAGATGCGCCCATAGAAGTAGTATATGCAGAAAGTGAGCTAAGCTGAGATACGCCATCACCCACAAGTGCGCCATCACCAAGTGCATTCTGACCACCTGAGAAAAGACCAAAAGCCGCACTAAAAGATGCTGCAACTTCCTCGTACTTTGCTGCATCCAAAGTTGACATCGAGAAAAGAAGCACGAAGAAACACAGAAGCAGATTCATAAGATCGCCAAAGGTTCCCTGCCAGGCAGGACATCCTTTTTTAGGCGGGGCTTCTTTTTTTGCTTTAGCCATTACTACTCACCTCCGCCACCGTTAGCTGCGTCGTAAGCTTCTCTTTCAGCAGGATTCATAAATGCCTTAAGCTTTTCTTCGGTTACTCTGGGGTTTTCACCTGCCTGTATGGACAGGATACCCTCTATCATTACGCCTTTATATGTAAGCTCCTGATCATTATCGAATTTGAGTTTTTCTGCAACAGGGAAACAAATCCAGTTAGCGATCGCCGATCCGTAGAATGTTGTGATAAGGGCAACCGCCATATTAGGTCCAAGTGAAGATGCATCTGACATGTTATTAAGCATGTTAACAAGTCCTATAAGAGTACCGATCATACCCCAGGAAGGACCCTGGCTGGCCCAGTCCTCGAAGAACTTGATATTAACTTTATGTCTTGCATCTATTGAGTCAATTTCCGCTTCAAGGATCGCTCTTACAAGCTCCGGCTCAGTACCATCTGCAGTAAGCAAAAGTCCCTTTTTAAGAAGAGGATCTTCAATACCATTAGCTGCTTCTTCAAGAGCCAGAAGTCCTTCTTTTCTTGCGGTATTAGACAGATCAACAATCTGTTTGACAAGTCCTGACATATCAAAACTTGGCATTTTTATAACAATTCCAACTGTTTTAAGAGCTGTTATAGCACCGGGAATCGTATTGGTACCAAATGTTGCAAGCAGAGAACCACCGATTGTGATAACAACCGACGGTATGTCAATGTAACTTGGAATTGTCTGAAGACCACCGGCTGTAGCAATTCCTATTAGAATAATAAGTACGCCGCCACCAAGCGCTGCTAATGTAGCTATATCCACGTTAAATCTCCTTTGTTCACGACATTAAGAATGAGAAGACAACAATAGATAGACATTGGTTCGTGCAAACATTTTGTGATTTTTGTATTTTATAAAAAATATTATATCACGAAATATTGTACTTGTCTGTCAATTTTATACTAAAGATACAAATTTTTTTGCAATTTTTGGTAAAAATTGTTAGATAAAACCAGTTATGTCAACCACAGATGCTGATCCTAAAATTCCTGATACAGGCTTGGGAGAAAAAATGCCTTAGACACTCTTTCTCCCTATGCCATTCGTTTTATTACTATTTGAATATTTTTATATAACCATATGTATTTGATACAGTTACTAATGGTTAATAGCTATAAGCCTTTATCATCTCTTCAGATTTGTAAGCTCTTCAAGAAGTGTATCTGAAACTGTGATGATACGTGAGTTAGCCTGGAAACCACGCTGTGCTGTGATCATGTTGGTGAACTCATTGGAAAGGTCTACATTACTCATTTCAAGAACACCGGTTGAAATGGATCCACCGCCAACTGTAATATCAGCAACTACAGGATCTCCTGAGTTAAGTGTTGCTGTATAGAGGTTATTACCAGCCTTCTCAAGACCTGATGCATTAGCAAAGGTTGCAGATGCTATCTGTGCAAGAAGAAGTGTCTGACCATTTGAATAGGAAGCTGATATCTTACCATCCTTGGAAATGGATATACCTGTCATCTTACCCATCATACGTCCAGTATTGTTACCTGCAAGATCTCCCTTTGATGCCTGAAGTGTAGATGTTCCTGATGAGTTATAGTTAGTAGTTGTAGACAGATCAAGATATACATCTGTCCATGGGTTAACTGAATCATCCATATCAGGGTTAAAGTTAAGGATTATCTTGTCAGTAGTTATGTCAGTATAAGTAATACCATTCTCAGTGGTATCAGCCTGCTTGAAGGTTGCTCCTGTATATGCGCCTGTAGCATGATCATAATTAAGAGTCATCTCGTTGCGGTTGTATTCTGTTGCTACAGTTTCATATGAATTATCTGTGATCGTAAGTGTTGCATTACCACTACTATCAACTTCTATAGTATAGGTATCATAAGGTTCACTTGTGTCATAGTCAGAACTTGATATTCCAAATGCGTTCTTAACTGTAGATGAAAGCTCTGTCATCTGGCCTTCAGTATCAAGTGTTTCTGAAGAAGTAAGAGATACAGTAACTGTAGTACCTGATGTAGAAGCCGAATAACCCGAATCAGTATCAAGTGTATAAGTAGTATCTTTATATGTAGTAATCGAAAGGCCACTTGATGATATTACATATGTTGATTCACTATAATCAGAATCAGACTCATAATCGTCAACACTGGTAAGTCCAAAAGCTGCCAAAATTGCTGATGCATTTGTATCACTTTCCAGATCTTCAAGATCACCTGTTGAATCAATTGTATATGTTTTTACATTTGTACTATCTGTATATGTAACTGTTGATGAACCTACATTAGCAGAAACATTAGTGGAATCCTGTAATTTAGTTGTTACAGTATGCGCAATACTTATCGTTACTGTACCATCATCACTTTCTGTTATCGTATATGTATCATCTTCATCATAATCATCTGATGATATACCAAATGCCGCAGCAATATCATCAGTCATTGTACCTGAAGCTTCAACGTCCTCGTAAGTATTTGTACCATCAGTTATAGTTTCTTCAGAACTATCATAAGTATAGCCACTTTGAAGCGTTCCTGTAACTGTACTTGTTACAGTAATTCCATTTGATGAAATAACATATGTATCAGATGAGCTTGTATCAGCCGTAAGACCATAATAACCAAGTACTGTTTCTGTTTCTGAAAGCTTAGAATAATTACCACTTACAGAAGCTGTAGCTGTAGTAGCTGTTCCATATGTTATTGTAGCAGTTCCACTTGTTACACTAACTGTATAGTCACTTTTTGTTGATGCAGTTGTTGAAGATGGAACTGTAAGAATAACTGTACTTCCATCAGTTGTATGATATGTAGTTGATGATGAAAGCCCAGTAGGAATGCTATAGGCAGTTTTAAGCGCTGAAGCTATAGCTGTATATTTACCGCCATCACTATCTGAGGTAAGTGTTCCTGTTGTAGTTGTATATGAAACTGTTGCTGTAGTGCCATTTACTGTTACAGCATATGATGTTGTAGTTGTATCATCTACTACGCTTTTTGTAGTAGTTGTAGATGTTGTGCTTATATGAGAAATAGTAAGATTTCCAAGTTCATCCATTGTATAAGTATCTTCATCAAAGAATGTTTCATCATCAATGGTTATCTTATAAAGATCATATAATACACCAGCATCATCAAGGTCAGATAATGATCCGCTTGTAGGTACTCCTGAGTAAAGAACTGTATCCGTAGTCGTTGTGTCACTGTCAGAATATGAAAAATCTGCTGTTCCCTTTGATGCTGAATAACTTGATACATAATATCCTGCAGCAAGAACGCCAGGAACCTGAGTTGTAACACCTGCCTGAGTATCATTTCCAAGATGAACCATTGCAAGCTGCTCAGCTCCTACTGAATTTCCGTCAGAATCCATGATGTCAGTAAGAGTCATGGTATAGGTATTAAGCTCATCATCAACGTCCTTAATAGTGAATTCTGCAGTATAGAGATAACCAAGATTATCATAGAATTCAAGGGCGATTGTCTTACCTGCTGATGAAGTAATATTAGAATCCTTGGCGTCAATATTACCGCTTATAACAGCCTGTGATGTTCCTTCAGGAGGGAATGTATTGGTCTCATCGCTCATGATCTGAAGACTTGAAAGGCCGCCATTTGTATTTATTGAAGTTACGCCGGTATCTTCATCTGTAACTGCCATCCATCCCATGACATAGTAACCGTCTGACTGAGTTGCAAGATTACCTTGTCCATCAACATAGAATGAACCATCACGTGTATATACATTCTGAGTTCCATCATTTACGATAAAGAAAGCATTTCCGGATATCATAAGATCGTATGGGTTATTGGTCGTCTGTGTTGCGCCCTGAGTTTCAATAGCTGTTGCTATAGCTGCAGACTGGGCACCAAGACCTATCTGACGGGCATTAACACCACCGGTTGTCTCGGTAGCGCCGGATGCATTCTGAGTTGTCTGATACATAAGATCTGAGAAGCTGATGTTCTGAGATTTAAAAGATGTGGTGTTAACATTAGCGATATTGTTACCAATAACGTCCATTTTGGTCTGATGAGTCTTTAAGCCTGCAACACCTGAGTACATTGATCTTAACATAGATAAAACCTCCTACTAAACGATGCCATAATGTTTTACTAAGATCGCCGGATAAGTAACTGCACTTATATAAAAGTACCTTTATAGATCTGATCTTTTAACATTTAATAACGGGCATCTGCAGGAGCAGAATATATATTTAAAATCCTTCTGTCAGTCGGGATTTTATAGACCTCTTTGTAGAAAAATCTTTTTTCTTAAGTCCGGCCTTATGCTATTACTGCTCCGTCTATATTTGTAAATACTTTGCTATCACTGCTGTCTTCCTGGTTCATTGCTGTAACTACCGTATTGTTAGGTACGTTTACGATGAAAGCCAGAGAATCGACAAGTATAAGTGATTCGCTGATTCCTTTCTCTCCTGCCTGTATCTTTCCCTGATTCAGGCGTTCAAGTTGTTCACTTGATATTTCAATATTTCTGTCGCTGAGCCTTGCTGCTGCATGTTTTGAGAATTTAAGCGGCTCACTATTTCGGGCCTGTTCCTGAGCTTTGTCCAGTATAGATGAAAAAGATTCTTGAGCTTCTTTAACCCCTGATACCGGTTTTGTAATCTTTTCTTTATTCAGGTACTGACCCTGAACTTGATCTATGGAAAGAAAGGATGGATTAAAGCTATTCATTTGTTAATCTTCTCCTTTCATATCCGGAGATTAAAGTTTTTATGCTTTAATCTCCTGTTACCAAAATCATTAATTCTAAACCTTGATCTTTAAAACTTAATCTTTGTTCTTTAAAATTTGATCTTTAAAGCTTGTTCGTTAAGTTTTGATCTTTAAAGCTTGATTGTTAAGTTTTGATCTTTATGTCTTACTCTTTAAGTTTCTTCTACTTCAGTAGTACTTGTAGTATCCGTACTTTCCTCTGATGTCTGTGATGCCTTCTCGACAAGTTCTGCATACTTAAGAGCATACTGTGAAATCTTTGAAAGCTCTGTTGTTGTAAAGTAAGATGATACATCTCCTGATATAGATTCATAAGCGCTTAGCATCTTTTCAAGATTACTCTGATCAGAATAAAGTGTTACATAATCAACACCTGGAAGCTCTTCAAGAAGTTCATTTACCGTATCGACGAGCTTTGTATCACTGTAGTATGTGCTGTCAACAACTGCTGTTACGTCATCAAGACTGTATTTACTACCGTTTACGCTTACATATGCATCACCATTTGAATATGATACATAATCTACTACGCCTTCAACGACTGAGGTTGTCTCACCCGTTGATTCATCTACTTCAGTTATCTGAACCGTCTTACCAACCATATCAGATGCCCTGTTAAGCGCCATATTCTGAGCCATATTCTGCATCTGCTCAACCTGTGTGAACTGAGCGTACTGAGAAATATATTCTGTATTAGATGTGGGCTCCAGTGGATCCTGATATTTCATCTGCGCACACAGAAGCTGCATGAACTGCTCTTTGTATTCGCCAAGCTTGTCATTTGAAGTAGTTTCGGTAGTTTCAGAAGCAGCTTTTCCGTTATTTACGATTACACCATCTTTTACTATTGCATCTACTGCCATTTTGTCACCTCATTCCAGACTCGTCATAAGCAAACTTATAAGTTCATATTATTTAAGCTGTATAATCAACAGTCTGTCCGTTTGCTGCCATCATCTCGGCTGCGAGTCTTGTTTCTTCGTCGAGCTCCAAGGTACCCTCCTGCAATAGGTCCGGATCACCAAGGTTTATTCTCCTTATTCTGCTCTGACGTTTTTCTTCCTGTTCTGAAGCATTCTCCTGATTACCTTTTTCAAGATTTTGTTCAAATGCATGTGCATCAACTGCTACTTCAACAGCATTTACTTTAATTCCCTGCTCATCAAGCTTTTGCTGAAGCTGCATTAGCTGTGTCTGAAGTACTGTCTTGGCTTCTTCTGTAGATGCTGTGAATTTAGCGCTTACGCCGCCGTCCTGTGCCTGCTCTATCATGACTTTGACTGTTCCAAGACTTGCGGGATGAAGCTGTATCTCCATCGATGTTGTATCCGCTTTGACGTTAACTTTCATGTATTCGGTTATCTGGTTTATAACGTCAGAAGGATCAGCTGCTGTATGCTGGGGTCTTGCCGCTTCATTTACTGCTTCATTAAATGCACTCTTTAAGTCATTGACCATCTGCTGATAAGGATTCATTTCAGGAGTCTTTATTTCTTCATTTTGTGAAAAAAGATTTTGTCCTTCGCCCTTAAAATCCTGTCCTTGTCCATCACTCTTTCCCTCATGCCTGCCTTCCTGCACCTGTTCATTTGAAGGATTATTTTTTTGTTCAAACTCGATCTTGATCTTGTCTTCCAAGGACTGCTTATCCAAAGCTTTAGGATCTTTTAATACTGTCTCTTCCTTAAGCGGATTGTCTTTTTGCTCAAGTTCCTTCAGGGTTTCAAGCATCTTGTCTACTTCATGCGGCGAAGTGTCGTAATCTGAAGCTATGTCCTCGATCATATCACGTGCACTTTTTAAAAGTTCCTGTAATGAAGATGTAAGATCTTCATCCATCAGTATCTCTGCCACATCATCAACGCCGGTGACTTCCATTACCACTTGTGTCAGATTTTCAGGATTAAAAAGATCTGTAACTGTCATTCCAAGTGATGCTAATATTTCCAATACTTCTTCATCTGTTACATCAAGTTCATCGGCGATCTGTGAAACCAGCTCATTACCTGCTTCTTCCAAATCTTCACTGATCTCATCTACCTTGCTTTCAAGATCACTTACCTTGTTATCTCCACTTGTATCTGTTGTTTTAAACTTGCTGTCGATCTTTTCAGGTTCATCTTTAGGATTGTTGTTAGCTGAATCTTTTATGCTGCCTTTGTTATCCTGTAGCTTTGGCCGTTCATTAGTGTTCACATTTCTTTGTGAGTTGTCCTGTCCGGTATTTTGTAGTGTACTTTCTGTCTTAAATGTCTGGTTCGAATCTGCTATGTTCGATAACCTTGCGTTTTCAATGACACTGCCAAAATCACCGCCATTTGTCGACTGCACTTTACTTACTACCCTTGTAGCTGTAACCGCCACCTGTGGCATCAGCGCCAGTGCTCCGACATCGCCCATAGTGTTTCCTGGCATGTACTGGCACTCCTTTCCTGCTGCATCTGTGACGTCCTTGTCATGGGATCCTGCATTTAGAACTAAATATAGAAGCGCTTCCCTGCGCATATATTAACTGTCATCACATATATCGGAGTATATTGCAAAACCCATAACCTTTTCTGATAAAAAATAAAAAGCTCCCACTGCAAAATTCATTCGCAGTGGGAACCATGTTTAGCTTGTGCCGCTATTATCTGAAAGTTCAGGAAGTCCTTCAGGCTCTAAGAGTTCCGTGACTTTTTCTGCCACATCCGTGTCGAGTTTGGCCATTATCTTACCTCTGTCATCACTACCCATTTGCTTTAAGATTCTTGCAACAAGCGTTATGTTGGACATGTTGTTGAAGATCTCAGCAGCTTCCTTAGGTTTCATAGCAGAGAAGGTTGCAGCATATACTTCAACTTCCTCATCTGAAACTTCATTGGCAGCGACCTCTTCATATATCTTAGCTGCTTCTTCAGGATCTATCATCGCATAATAAGAAGCATAGGCGCTTGCATCAGGAGCATTGTCATTGTAGATTATATCGTTATAGAACTGTTCCTTTTCCTGCTGAAGCTCAGCCTGTTCAGCTTCGAATGGCTCAAGCCTCTCAACTTCAGCATTTAAAACATCAATAGTTGCTGAAAGTGAGGCATTTCTTGCAAGCTGCTCTGAAAGCTCCCTTTCAAGAGAAGCGACATATTCAGAATTATCTGATACAGTTTCTGTCACTTCTTCACTTTCACTTTCAGTTTTTACCGTAGCTCCCGGAAGAAGGTTTTGGATATATGGAATATCCTTAAGCGCAGGCGTCAGCGTATCACCAAGCCCGAATATATTGAACTTGATCATGATCGCCATAAGAAGGAGCCAGACAAGTATTATAAGAAGGATCAGAAGAAAAGATCCAAGGCCGCCATGTACATCTCCTGTAAGCTCTGCCTCTGCTTCCTCCATCTCTCTTGCACGAAGTCTTGCTTCCTTGGCAGCCGCCTTTTGATCAGTACGCAGCTGTTTCCTGTCTGCTTTAAGTTGTTTCATTGCCTCTTTAGGGTCATCCGGCAATGTGTATGCTGGTCTTTCGGGTTCTTGTTCTTTTTTCTTAGTAGCCATAAAATCCCTCTTTTATTCTTATAGCTCTGTTAGATGCTATATCTAAACATATCCGGTTAACAATTCAACTAATATAACTTTATTGCCTGTTCTGGTTTATACGCTGGCCGTATGTAAAGCTGGTCCTTTGATCGCTTTCCTTAAACTCAGCGTCTTTTTCCTCCTGAATATATTCCTGGAAAGCCCTGTCGCGAAGAGTTTCCTGCATCTTACGTTCCTGCATATCTTTGGAGAGTTTTAACCTTGCTTCGTCTACAACCTTTTCAGCTTTCTCAACATTTACTTTCTGATCTTCTATCTGCGCCTTTACATTTTCTACGGCATTGCCATTAAAGAGAATCTCGTTTACATTAAGCTTACTTTTTTGAAGTTCCTCGCCTTCTCTTAGATAATCCTCAAGACGTTTTTTCAAAAGATCTAGCTTATCAAGCTCTTCATTGAGATGCATCTGGGCAGTTCCAAACTCCATCTTGGACTGATTTTCAGTTTTGATCTTTAAATTGAGGACACTCTGCATCCTATATACAAACTTAGCCAATAGCGCCTCCTGATCATTTCTTTGCTTTACTCAAGTACACTTAGGCTTAGAAGTTATTTCTTGGGTTCATCAGGAAAAAGTTCTTCAAGCTGCTCAATTATTTCCTCAAAGGTGAACTTCTCTTCCGTTGATTGAAGTAAAAAGGCATTGACCGCATCTATTTTATCAATAGCATAATCAATATTTTTGTTGGCACCTTTCCTGTAAGCACCTATATTAATCAGGTCTTCAGCATCATTATAGGTTGCCATGACATTCTTGAATCGTCCTGCAGAGCGCTTCTGCTCAGGAGATGCTATAGCAGACATACATCTGGAGATACTCTGAAGTACATCAATCGCCGGATAATGATTCTTCTGCGCAAGCTTTCTGTTAAGTACTATATGTCCGTCAAGAATAGATCTGGCCGTATCAGTAATAGGCTCATTAAAATCATCACCATCTACAAGAACTGTATAAAGCCCTGTTATAGAGCCTTTTGAAGATCTTCCTGCACGCTCTAAGAGCTTTGGCATTTCTGCATATACGGACGGCGGATAACCTCTTGATACAGGCGGCTCACCGCTTGCAAGACCTATTTCTCTTTGTGCCATTGAAAAACGTGTCAGTGAATCCATCATAAGAAGCACATCTTTACCCTGGTCCCTGAAATATTCAGCTATGGATGTAGCTGTTTTTGCAGCCTTGACTCTTTCAAGAGCAGGCTTATCAGATGTTGCAACTATAACTACAGACCTTTGAACACCTTCTTCTCCAAGGTCTCTTTCTATGAATTCTCGAACCTCTCTTCCTCGCTCTCCTATAAGTGCTATTACATTTATATCGGCTTTAGTATTACGGGCAAACATACCAAGAAGAGTAGATTTTCCGACACCGGAACCTGCAAATATTCCAATACGCTGTCCCTTTCCTACTGTAAGAAGTCCGTCAACTGCCTTGACTCCAAGAGGAAGAACGTCTGATATCGGGTCTCTGGACATGGGATCCGGAGGCTGATTCTCAACAGAATACGAAATACCGTTTTCAAGAACATGTCCCTGGCCATAGCTTGTTCCATCAATCCTTCCAAGTCCGTCCAGAGTCTGCCCAAGAAGGCCGTCTCCAACATTTACTCTAAGGGGCGACTCAGTATTTTCCACAATCGATCCGCTTCCTATGCCACTTGTATTCTCATAGGGCATGAGCTGGACTCTTCCATTTGCAAAGCCTACAACTTCCGCCATAGTAGGCTTTCCTGAATATTTAACAGGTGACTCATCACCTTTTTGCTTAGGATATATGTAACAAATATCGCCCATCTTCGCATCGGGTCCCGCAGACTCGATTGTAAGACCGACGATATTTATGACCTTTCCTCTTGTTCTGTAAAAGGTCTGAGTCTCAAGTTTCTTGTATCTGCTATAATCTATAAGTCCACTCGCCATAAGTCATCTCCAACAGACCGGATCATTATTACAAGATCATTATTACAAGATTATCATTGCAGGATTATTACAGGATATAATTGCAGCCAGAACCGATATATGCATAATTATCTTCTGTCAAAAGATAATAATTTAATCTTTCTTCCAAGTTCTTCCAGTTCTACACCAACGCTGCAGTCAAAGATGCCACCATCTGTTTCGATAATACACTCATTTTCCTTAAGTGTAGGATCTTCTACAAGTTCAAGCGCCGTATCAGGACTTACGACATTTTGCATCAGCTGATCCTTGGCATCTGTTATCATGTCATAATCATCCGGTGATATGTGTATAAGAAGACTTCCGCTTGATTCAATTCTTGATAGTGATGTCTGTAAAAGGTGAAGAATTATCTCTTTATCATCCTTAAAGGATACGTTAAAAACATGCTCATAGATTCTTGTCAGTGTATCTACCATTTCAGGCTCTATTGACTGAACCATGCGCTCGTACCTTGTATCAAGCTCTTTTTCTTTTTTCTTGATAGTCTTTTGAACCTTGTCTTCGGACTTACTAAGGCCTTCCTGATAACCTTCATCATAGCCTTGCCTGTGACCTTCATCTCTTGCCTCATTGATGATCTGCTCAGCCTGGGCTCTTGCATCCGCAACTATCTGATTGGCCTGGATCTGGGCATCATCAAGGATCTGATCAACATCCTTTTGAACACTGGCAGGAATAGCGCCAGGGTCATTATAACCTGCGCCTCCCTGCATCTGATTCATAGAAGCCTGATCCTGCATCATTCCTTCATTTGTGTCAAAATCAGACAAACTCATCTCAGAGGGCATGCCATCCATGCCCTCCTGATCTTCCATAAGTCTGTCAAGCTGTTCTGCATCCAGTCCTTCGTTGAACTGAGGCTCATACATTTCGTCTGCGCTGTTTTCTTCCTGCATCTGGGCATTCAGTCTGGCACGACGCCTCATTTCCTCTTCATAAGATTCCTGGATCTTCAGATCTGATAGCTCATTATTATCGATCACTCTTGTATCTTCACTATCAAGAGTAACCCACATGCCTTTTACAAGATTAGACAACTATCTCATCACCTCCGCCTCTGGAGATTACAATTTCGCCAGAATCCTCAAGTTTTCTGATAATGTTAACGATCTTCTGCTGTGCTTCTTCAACATCCTTCATACGAACAGGTCCCATAAAGTCCATATCTTCCTTGATCATGACAGCAAGACGCTTTGAAAGGTTGTTGAATATTGCAGTCTGAACCTGTTCATTAGCACCCTTACAAGCAAGGGACAGATCAGAGTTATCAACATCTCGAAGAACTCTCTGAATGGAACGATCATCCAGCATAAGGATATCTTCGAATACGAACATCTTCTTACGGATTTCATCAGCAAGCTCGGGCTCTTCGATTTCCAGAGTCTCCATGATATGCTTTTCTGTCTGACGATCAACTGTATTGAGGATCTCAACAACAGCATCGACACCGCCGATGATAGTGTAATCCTGGTTAACAAGCGATGAAAGCTTGGTCTCCAGTACTTTTTCGACATCTTTAATAGTATCAGGACTTGTTCTATCCATAGTAGCTATCCTCTTGGCTACATCAGCCTGTCTGTCAGGTGTAAGAGCGCCCAGGATCTGAGAGCTTTGTGCAGGAGACATATAGGACAAAATAAGTGCTATAGTCTGGGGATGCTCATCCTGTATAAACGTAAGTATCTGTGAAGGATCCGTCTTTCTGATAAATTCAAAAGGCTTAACCTGCAGGGAAGCTGTCAACTTACTGATAACATCCATAGCCTTGTCTTCACCAAGGGCTTTTTCAAGAAGTTCCTTAGCATATGTGATACCGCCTTCAGCAATGTACTGCTGGGCAAGACATACGCCATAGAAATCATTGATAACAGCCTCTTTGATCTCAGAACTTACAGACCTTGTATTTGCAATTTCAAGAGTGAGCTCCTCAATCTCCTCTTCCTTCAGGTATTTAAAAATAAGCGACGACTTCTCAGGCCCAAGTGCAATAAGAAGAATTGCTGCCTTTTGCGTTCCTGTCAGATTCTCTGTTAGATTCACCGCCGGTGGTGGTCCAGACATTACTTCATCTTCTTCAGCCATAAGTATTCTCCCATTATTTTTTGTCAAAAAATATTTATGTTACAGACTTCGCACATGTAACCAAGTCCCTTCCCTAGCAATTTGATTACCATAGGCAGTTAATAAATGTTTTCATGCCATTACATCAAGCATAATCATCATTTAGCCAGTTACGAAGAAGGTTTGCAGCTGCTTCAGGATTCTGCTCGACGAATTCTTCGATAAGATGCTTGGTTTCAGATCCCTCATCCATTTCGATATTCTCAAGAGCTTCTGCTTCTTCGGGCTGTGATTCAAGAAGCTGTTCAACCGAAAGTTCTTCAGGCTCATCTTCAACCTCTTCCTGACGCTCAGAGCGAAGGCTTCTGATAATAACGAATGCAAGAAGAGCGAGTATCACAAGGATCAGGATTATCTGAAGGAGGTCTGTAAGACTTACATTAAATCCTTCGCTGTCAAAATATACGTTCTGTTCAAAAAGTCCTACTGTGATATTTTCAGTATCAATACCCGTTGCATTGGCTACAAGATTCTGAAGTCTTGCAAGAGTAGCTGCATCTATTGTCTCTGTGACATCTACTGGAGAAGTGTTTGCAAGCTTATATTCATTCCAGGTCATACCATCATGATCTTCTGCCTTATAGTCATCTTCGTTCATGACTACGTAATTAATAGCTGATACAGAAACTGATGAATTTTCATAATCAATTGATCCAGGTGGAGTATTTGTAGTAGTGATCCTCTCATTTGGAAGATAATTGAACTCTTCTTCCGATACTGACTGTGAGTAATTCTCGGTATCCTCTGTTACATAAGTTGTATCATCGTTAGTATCTGTTCCGGGAACTCCGGTTTCTCCGCCACTTGATTCTGATGAATACGTCCTTTGTGAACTGAGAACACCTTGAGAACCGCCATCTACAGGTGTATAGGTATGAACGGTATCATCTATTGTAGAAAAATCCATTGCAAGATTAGTTCCAACTTCAACATTGTCATAGAGATTGGTTCCGAGTATTACACTTCTTACAGCTCCTCTTACAGACGCTTCAGCTTTTTGCTTAAGTGTAAGCTGTGAAGATGCAATACCGATGCTTGTCTGATCCTCACCTGCATAAAGCATGTTTCCAAGGCTGTCTATGATAACAATTCCTTCTGTATTCTCATTACCAAGGGCCGCAGCTATGATCTTGGCTATAAAAGCCGCATTGTCTTCCGTAAAATTCTCAGGGTCCTCTAATTCCACAAGAATACTTGCAGTGGATGATTCCTGAGAAGCAAGAAGCGTTCCATCGTCTTCAGGCACATGAAGAGTAACTCTTGCCCAGTTTATGGTCTCGATGGATGCCAGATCTTTCTCAAGCTTTTTTTCCATATAGGTTACATATTTCTTCTGCTTGTCAGATTCTGTGGTGGTAAAGCTTGAATCAGTAACATTATCAATTGTATAGTCGTCAGCCTGAACTCCGTTAGCAGCAAGAAGAAGTCTCGCATTCTGCTGGTCCGCTTCACGAACCCTGAATACAAGAGCATCTTCTGACAACTGATAATTTACAGAATTTTCCTCAAGAAGATCTCTTATCTCTGCAGCCTGAGCAGTATCATCCGCCGTGACAAGTATCACGTATTTAGGCTGCGAGAAGACCATTATAAGAATTGCAAGTGTGACAAGCGCGCCAGCACTTACAGCAACAATCATCGTCTTTTGCTTGGTGGTAAAACGGTTCCACCACTCTTTGATCCTGTCGAGAATAGCTTTCAATCTTTCCTGCATACTTACCTCCCCTCTGAGTATAGAGATAAAAAGTTCTGCAAAAAGATTCTTTGTCCCAAAAGTAAACCACTTATAGTCTACGCATATACTAGTTCAATACGTACTTCTGCAATTTACATAAGAATCCTTACTTTTTATCCTATTGTATGCACAGGCTCCCATAAGCCGTGAATTGTAATTTTATAAATATCCGGTGTAGTCTGAATGTATTAGAACTGTCTTTGTAAATATCCTGTGTAGTCTGAATATTTTAGAACTGTCTTTGTAAATATCCTATGTAGTCTGAATGTACTAGAACTGTCTTTGTAAATATCCAGTGTAGTCAGATTGTATTAGAACTGCATCTGCATAAGCTGGTTGTAAGCTGTTAGGACTCTGTCCCTTATAGCAACAGTATATTGAAGTGCTGTCTGAGCCTTGTTTAGTGCTATCGTCAGATCATGAGTATTATCAGACTGGCCAAGCGCCCACTCTATCTCTGCATTTTCAGCATCAGAAAGATAAGCATTGGTAGTATTGATGTTATCAATTGTGGAAGATAGTATTTTAGAAAAAGTATTACGTTCGTCGACTTTGCCCACCGGGTTCGTAACATTACTCGTTGCCTTTTCGGCATTCCTTATCGCACCCGAAGAAACATTGGTAAGAGTAGAAATATCAGCCATCAGCCCTCTCCTTTTTGGGAAAAAACAGCCTTTTCCCATGCACTGCCCCGAACAATAGTTTTTTTTACCCGAAATAAAACCCGATCAAAAATGCCGCGACATTCTTGATAAAACTTTGCATCAAAGCTAAAAGCTTATCAGCCTCCCTGTCCCATTGTAAGTCCCATCTGTGCAATCTGCTTGCTCGCATTAAAAGCTGTAGCATTAGCCTGGTAAGCATTACTTGCGTCGATAAGATTAGTCATCTCTGTAACTATATTTACGTTAGGATATGTAACATATCCGTCTTCGTCTGCATCAGGATGAGAAGGATCATACACGATGTTCATCTGAGTCTTCGTATCTTCCTGAACAGTAGTGACTTTAACACCCTTACCCGAGTAGTTATCAAGTCTTTGATTAAGGATTTTTGAAAAAGGAGTCTGCGTACCTTTTTCAGAAAAAGTTACAACCTTACGCACATAAGGATCGCCGTCTTCATCACGAGTCGTGTTTGCATTGGCTATATTCTCAGAGATAATATCCATACGGAACCTCTGAGCTGTAAGACCTGATCCATTGATATCAAACGATGTAAATAAACTCATATCTTATTCCTTTCTGTCCTGATGACCAGAAATTATGATGAAGATCTCATTGCTGTTGAAAGGTTCTGGAATTCTGATGTAAGACTTGCTATAACGCCCTGATACTTGAGCTGATTGGATACAAGTTCAATGTTCTCCTGCTCAATATCTACATTGTTCTCATCAAGTCTGTAAGAATAATTGATACTGTCTTTATAAGTCCTGCCTTTTAGCTCACTTCCTCGAAGATTTTCAACCTTTTCATCAAGTGATTTATATTTCATATAGCCAAGAGCACGTCTTAGCTCATTTTCAAAATCTATATCTTCTCTTTTATAACCGGGAGTTGTTGCATTGGCAATATTATTGGCTATGATCTCATTTCTGGTCCATGCCGCATCTGCCGTAGCATCAAGAACATTTATATAATCGAAAGCGTTGGAATTAATCATGCTTACCCCTTTTACTCCGCTTATTCTGCGGCCTAAAAACGATTAAACCTGCAACATACCGCTATTGCTTATCAGTTTGCGTTTCTCCCATCCGTGGACAATTTAGAGTAAAAAAATATCTGATTATTCAATATTTATGATAAAGGTTTTATCTGTAAATTGCAAGTAATGTTGACGTATTTGCGACAATATTAGCCATTTAAAAAGGATCTATCACCGTCAAACAGCGATAAATCCTTAATTCTTTGATGTACTATAAACCGGTCTTATTAAATTTAATTCCGGTAAGATTTACGCTGTTACCTATATTTCGGTATTAATCAGCGTAAAGTTTAGCTTTTGCATATTGCCTGATGTATTTTAAGTTAAATTCCTGCAGAATAATGTTTGAGTATTTTACATTAGCTGCTACATTTTAATTCGAATTCCTGCAGAATAATGTTTAAGTATTTTACATTACCTGCTACATTTTAATTCGAATTCTTGCAATGTGAAGTCTTGATATTTCACTTTATCAAGGCTCAATTTATTTAGACTCTTTTTTTAGTTTTTTGACTTCATCAAATACAACGTCATTAAGAACTTTTATATAAGTTCCTTTCATTCCAGAACTTCTGGATTCTATAACACCTGCGCTTTCAAATTTACGAAGTGCATTCACAATAACAGAGCGTGTTATGCCATCTCTATCCGCAATCTTGCTGGCAACAAGAACCCCCTCCATACCATTAAGCTCATCAAATATATGAACAATAGCTTCCATTTCTGAAAAAGATAACGTACTTATCGCAGACTTAACAACCGCAATCTTACGATTCTCTTCTGCGCTCTCTTCATTAACCGCACGAAGCATTTCAAGACCTACGACTGTAGTTCCATACTCACACAGGATAATATCATCTATTTCGTATGTCTCTGCCATCTTGTATATGAACAATGTTCCGAGTCTCTCACCAGCAATATCAATAGGTGTAATGATTGCCTGATAGCGATCAGACTCTTCTGAATCAAATCCAAGAGTTGTCAGATTGACATTCTCCTT